>NC_017965.1 GCF_000219915.2 Advenella kashmirensis WT001
CATTGACTGCATCTGTATCTGCCGTGCCAGCTGCCACATTAACAATCTTGTTGCCGTTGGCATCAAACCCATTGGCAGTCACCTGACCGGCAAACACCGGCGCATCGGCCAACTGCAGCTGAATACTACCAACCTCTGGATTAAATGGATCATCTCCAGGAACTGCCACAGTTTTTAAGTTAGCCCCTGAATAAGTGCCAACCGTTGTAGCTCCGCCAACAATATCAAGGTTTGAAGAGGGAAAGCGAATTACTCGATTGCCTTCATTGCCGTCAAACGTCCACGTCTCAAATGCCTGGCCCATCGCAATATTTGATTGAAGAGCACTGCATATTGTTAGCAAGGTAAAACCAAAGACTGAAACTGCTCTTGATATAGAGCTTTTCAGAGAAGATGACTTACTTTTTCCTTTATCATTCTCGCTTACTGCTACCCATGAGTTCAGGGCATTATTCCAGACAGATTTATATATACGGTTCATTATTTAGATTCAATAGAGATAAGAAAAACGGGGGTCTATCCTCATGTTCTCTATCGGTGATGCTTTTGACACAAGAAACTGAATAGACGCTATTAACGATTAATATTTATTCAGAAATTTTTAGCGTTTTATTGTTTAAAAACTAACCAGTCTCATTCTATTCAATGTTCAAATAGATACAAATGAATATTATAGATAAGTAAAATCTTAGAAAAAGATATATGTATGGGCAAAGATAGAAATAATATTGCCGTAAATATTTATTATTAATTTTGTTAAATAGATGAAGATTGAGCGTGGCTCTTTAAAACATAGTAATACAAGCTTATAAAGCTTAATTCGCATAGGATGAAACTCAGACGCTAGTATCTGAAATTAACATTCCTTTAACTTTAGCATGCTTTTAATAATTGTAAAGACGTTGAAATAAAGCAACAAATGAAAATTTGATTTCAATGGAAAATAATCTAAAAAAATACAATGCATAACGAATCTAGATTGTTAAGATCTAAACCAAAATTCACATCTGTGTCCTGAGCCTACTACTAACAACGTGACATTTCCCAATTTCTAAGATTATGATTAGTCCCTTGATTTTACAGGTCCAAGAGTATTCCTTAAACTTCCGATTATGAATACACCTATGTATACGACTATGGGCTTATCAGTTAACAATGATCGAATTTAAGTGATCACCGAAGTCCAGCGGCGCAGGCAGACCGATATATCCACCAGCTAACTTTTCCAATAGTGCAAATCCTATGCCGAAGACTCACTGATGACCGTGGGCGCCAACGATCCGGTGGTGCTCCAACGGATTCGAGCTGTCCTGGGACAATGGGGAGCACGTATGAACCTTTGAGCTCGATTGTTGCAACCGGGAAGTCATGAGCTGGGCCGCAACCACCATGGGGTCGATTCGATGCTAGTTACTGACTTGATAATGTAGGCAGTGGAGTATCGATCTCGAGTTGACAACCGCCGATAGACTTGGAAAATACCTCCTTAGTTAGGGAACTAAAATTTTTAGTTTATTGCATAAAAAATTACATATAGGTATGGTTTTTTATACCTTTTAATGCGCATCTCATCAAACTTATGAATAATTTTTATCTAAATTATTTATTTGTAGTTTCGAGTTAATCCACTCATACTTATTATGAGTCCTATAGCCATGGGACTTACTATTCCATTTAACAACATGCATAATTTATTTTGGGGGTTTTTTTATCCGGATACCCGTCTGCTGAAATGCAATATTTTGTCAGATAAATTGTTATTAGTTGAAGCCTTTGTCTATCTATTTCGGCGTCTTTTATAAAATTATTTAATTTTCAAAACCAGGCGGAAATGTTGCTGCGAGTTTGAATGGGTTAGTTAAAATGGCTTGCTAATAGACTCTATGCAACGCAATAAGGGACTCATTAGCGTTCAACATAGTACAAATGCAGAATTTTATGTAAGAACGGTAGATAGATTAAAGAGAATTGGCAGCTCTTCCGAAAGAGGTATCGAGTTGACTTACTGGACCGAAATTAAGGTTATTAAATATACTCTGGCATATAACTTCGAAGTAAGTACCCGCATTGATTTAACTCTTGTTAAATCTCAGCATAAGATGAAAGCAATATATAAAGATAGTATTTCCGCATTCTTGAACACAAAAAACAGTTTCAGCGCTGCAATGCAGTTGGATAATAATGAATACAACTATTTATATTTGAATCACACTTTTAAAATGCGTTTACGAAAGCCGTTTTGCTAAAATTTGAAAGATAAAGCAGCACCTTGATAACTCAACATAGTTGCGTTGTAATGACCCAGTGAAAAACAGCTCAGTGATAATAGGAGAAAAATCAAAGATGAGTATGTTTATGAAAGACGAAATCAAGGTTGGTCTGCCAAGCATAAAAGTGCGCTAGTGCTGGACATCATTCAAAGTAAAACGAAGGTCCCAGAAACCAGCCACACTTATGACCTGTCTCCGTCCGAGGCGGAAAACTGGGTCATTACATAGTAGGCAAATCATGAAAATAGGCTAAGCAGAAATTTCTAAAACCGCTCCGATAACGTTATATCGAAAGCGTGGTAGCGCGCATAATAGCCCTAACAGGAGTTACTACACGCTGAGGGACAGCGATACCTGATTCAATATGTTTTAGCAATATTGCAACGGTCGCCCGAGCCATTTGTTCTGAATCCTGCTCTATCGTCGTAAGCTGATACCCGCCCCAGGCAGCTTGCGGCACGTTGTCGAACCCGACAACCTGGACATCTTTCGGTACATCCAAGCCGCAGTCTATTCTAAGCGCATCGATCACCGCAAAAGCCATGTGATCGTTGGCAACAAATAGCGCATCAGGCCGTTTCGATCGGTGGAATATTTCACAAGTTGCTGCCCTTGCCAGCGTGAAATCATATTCACCTGAGATCCGTGCAAAAAGTCGCTTATGGTGTCGAGTTAGTTCGTCCAGGAAGCCTCTTTCGCGATCCTGTGTCGTTGAGGAATCTTCCAGCCCGCTGATGAACCCTATGCGGCGAGCCCCGCGTTCCAATAAAATCTGAGCTGCAAGCCGCCCTCCTTCGTAGTTGTCGGAGGTAACTGTACTCGCCTCTTTCACAGGCGCCACCCGGTTAAACAAGACGACAGGTATTCCAACGGATCGACAATGCGTTGCTAGCTTGGAGGACATCATCGTGCTGGCAAGAACAATGCCGTCTACTTGGTACTGAAGAATGTCTGGCAACAAGGCGTCCATCTCCTCGTCACTTGAGCTCGTATCACTATTAATGAAAAGGAGTACGTGATAGCCATGCGCCTGCAGCAATTGCGACAGCCGTTCAATTACAGTCGGGTAAAATTGGTTGTGCAGATACGAAACTACAACGCCAATGATGCGCGATTTCCGGGTAGACAAGGTTCTAGCTATAGCGTTGGGGCGGTAACCTAGGTTTTTGGCGGCATCCAGAACCAACGCTCGCGTTTTCTTTGCCACGCTTGCACCTGGCGTGAAAGTACGGCTGACAGCTGATGTACTCACGCCCGCGAGAGCAGCCACATCTGCCAATGTCGTTTGCCCGATGCCAGGTGGCCCGGCTTTTACAGAATCAGTCATAGTCCGTAGTTCACAATGCAATGACACTCCTGGTTCTCAGCAGCGCCTTAGTTACCTCGAAAAGTTGCGCGCAGCCTAGCAAAGCCATATCTCGATCTAGCTCAGCAGCGAGTATAGATAATACACGCCCCACCCCGGCTTCACCGCCGACGGCGGCCCCATAAAGTGTAGCACGGCCCACGAAAACCAGTCTCGCCCCAAAGGCAATGGCCTTAAGAACATCAGTTCCCCGCCTGAACCCACCATCTATCATGACTGGAAACGCCTCAGAAACAGCTTCAATGATGGCAGGCAAAGCGGCGAGCGGCGCAATTGTACCGTCCAGCTGTCGACCGCCATGATTAGATACTATTATCCCATCTGCCCCTAATTTCTCAGCCCGGCTGGCATCGTGCGGATGCATGATCCCCTTGAGCACAAGTCGCCCTTTCCATTGTTCACGCAGCCAAATCATATCGTCCCAACTAAGTCTATCACGGCCAGTACGAAAACCATGGGCCGGCTCTTCGGTAATGGGAGGACCGATTTCTTCATACAGATTCGCGAACCTCGGAATGCCGCTTGCGTACAAGGTTTTCAAAAATACACCTAAAGTCCAACGTGGGTGCAGGATGCCATCCAGCAACAGACGCGGAGTCATTCGAAAAGGAATCGTAAAATCTACCCGAGCATTGTTTTCTCGATTGGCGGCAACACAGGTGTCGATTGTAACCACAAGCACTTGTATTTTTGCGGCGTTCAGCCGCTCAATAATGCGGGAAATTCTTACACGATCCCCTGGAAAATAAGCCTGATACCAATTGTCTGTCGTTTCTAGTTGCAGTTTTTCTAGAGGAACGCTGGATGAGCCGCTGATGACGAAAGGTACATTGGCCTGCTTTGCCGCGCGGGCCAGTTCGAGATCACAGTCATGCCGTACCAATCCAGCCAAGCCTGTAGGGGCGATTCCTAGTGGCATGGAATACTTATGCCCCCAGAGTTCTGTCGACAGTTCTCTTTTATCGACTATATTTAAACCCCGAGGCAGGAACCCAATATCCTCAAAGGTTAAGCGGTTGGCACGCAAAGACTGTTCATCTTCGGTTCCACCGCGTACATAACCGTATACACACCGAGGCAGCACTTTTTTAGCTGCTTGCTCAAAATCAGATACGGAAAGCAGGTGATCTAAACTCATACCGTCAATCCCGTCTTAGTAACAACCACCTCGGGCTTAAGCGACCCGCAAAAATAGTCAATGACATTCTGAGCGGCCTCGAGCGACATTCGTCGCAGGCCACCATCACTTAGTGCAGAAATATGCGGTGACAGAACCACATTATTCAACAGACACAGTGGGTGATCTGCTGCAAGCGGCTCAACTTCGAAAACATCAAGAGCGGCGCCCAGAATGTGTCCGCTCCTCAGAGCTTCTAACAACCCATACTCGTTAACGACTCCGCCCCTGGCCGTATTGACTAGTATTGAGCCCCGCTTCATCTGGCGTGGATCAATTAAGTTGAGTGTTGCTGGTGTCAAGGGGATGTGAAGGCTTACAATATCCGCATGACCAAGCGCTCCCGGCAAATCCCAAATACGCTCTACGCCTTCATCGAAGGGCGCGTTTTCTGGCAGGGCCGGATCGTACACCTGAAGTTGCATATCAAAGGCACGTAGTCGTTGGATTGTGGCGTTACCAATACGTCCTGCACCAACGATCAACGCACGCTTCCCAAAGAGCTCAAACATTGGGATTATGGCATTTCTAGACCAAATGCCGGTACGAACATCTCTGTCAAAACTTGCAGATCGCCGCGCCACTGCCAGTAGCAGCGATATTGCATGCTCAGCTACCGCAACCGCATTGGCTCCGGGCGTAATTGTCAATGGAATATTCCGCTCTTCAAGCGCCGCCACATCAACTGAATCGTAGCCCACACCATGACGGGACACTATCTTGAGCCCAGGAGCTCCGGCAATATCAGCAGCCTGAAGCGGCTGAAAGTACAGAATTACTCCATCGGCACCGGCCAAACTGTCGGTGAACTGCTGTTGGGTGTAGTCCTCAAGCACTTCAATTGAAAAACCATCCTGGGCACGAAGACGTTCTATTCCAGAACTAGCAATCTTTTTTGAAACAAGAATATGTGGCATGTTGTTCCTCAGTGAATTTCCGGATCGGCAATAGGCTCAGTTCCCATCAGAAAGTCGAAATCGCACCCCTTGTCGGCTTGCTGTATATGTGTCATCACTAATTTTCCGTACCCACGCGGGAATTTATCGGGTGGCGTTTTCCAGTTTTTGCGGCGTTCTGCCAGCTGTTCATCAGAGAGCAGAACATCCAGGGTTTTCGTATTTGCATTTAGGCTGATCGTATCGCCAGTTTGTATGAGTGCCAATGGCCCACCCACCCAGCTCTCTGGCGACACATGCAATACACATGTGCCATAGCTGGTGCCCGACATACGTGCATCTGAAATGCGCACCATATCTCGCACTCCTTGAGTCAACAGTTTGCGGGGAATAGGCATCATTCCCCACTCCGGCATACCTGGGCCGCCAAGAGGGCCTGCGTTGCGCAGCACAAGAATAGAATTCTCATCAACATCAAGATCATCTCGATCAATCTGCTCTACCATATGGTCGTAGCTATCGAATACAACGGCCCGTCCAGTATGTTCAAGAAATTTTTGATCCATGGCACCGGTCTTGAGTACTGCACCATCAGGCGCAAGATTTCCTCGCAGCACCACAAGACCACCATCCGATTTCACGGGATTCTCACGACGGCGAATCACATCATCATTCCAGATTTTTGCATTAGATATATTCTCGCCCATGGTTTTGCCATTGCAGTTGATCGCATCAAGGTATAGCAGGCTCTCAATTTCCCTTAGCAATGCCGGCAACCCTCCAGCATAATGGAAATCTTCCATCAAATAGGTATTGCCGACTGGACGGATATTTGCCAGCACAGGTGTGCGGGCGCTAACTTCATTAAAATCGTCCAGGCTCAACTCCACCCCAGCACGACCTGCCATTGCCACCAGATGAATAACCGCATTCGTAGACCCCCCATTTGCCATCAGCGTAGTGGCCGCGTTCTGAAATGCTTTGGGAGTAAGAATATCCCGTATCTTCATATCTTCCCAGACCATTTCTACGATACGCTTTCCGCACTGAGCAGCCATGCGACCGTGCCCCGAGTCAGGAGCAGGTATGGAACTAGCGCCAGGCAACGAAACGCCTAACGCCTCACAAATGGTAGCCATCGTAGACGCTGTTCCCATAGTCATACAAGTACCAGGAGAACGAGCAATACTGGCCTCTACCTCCTGATGCTCCTCTTCTGTTATGTTCCCCATACGGCGTTCGTCCCAAAACTTCCATTGATCGGATCCTGAGCCCAAGGTCTGCCCACGCCAACGCGCCGTAAGCATCGGACCGGCCGGAAGAAATATGGATGGCAGGTTCATACTCGTTGCGCCCATGACTAATGCAGGCGTTGTCTTGTCGCATCCGCCAAGCAGAACCACGCCATCGATCGGGTACGAACGCAGCAACTCTTCAGTCTCCATCGCCAGCAGATTCCGATACATCATGGTGGTCGGTTTCTGTATCGTTTCTGCCAATGTGATAGCAGGCAACTCGACAGGAAAACCCCCGGCCTGCCAGACCCCACGTTTCACATTCTCGGCGCGTGCCCTCAAGTGCGTATGGCAGGGATTAATCTCTGACCACGTATTGACGATACCGATGACTGGCTTACCAACAAAATCTTCGCGGTCAAGCTCCATTTGCATGGTGCGCGATCTGTGCCCAAATGCTCGCAAGTCTTGCGCACCAAACCATCTATGGCTACGCAGCGTCTCGGGTGTCTTTCTTTGTTTTTTGATATAAGTCATGTTCAAGGTTTAATGTCCAGTTTCTTGATAATACCGCCCCATTTTTTTTCGTCTTGACGCAGATTGTCCACTACCTCTTGCGGTGAAGACGCGTGAAACTGCACGCCAAGAGCATTAGTTTTCTGAATTAGTTGTGGGTCATTATTTAGCTCCTGCATCGCAGTCGAGAGCTTGGTTTGAATCTCCGGAGGCAGATTTTTAGGTGCCATTAAAGCCATCCAGAAAACCGCCTCAAAATCATCAATACCAGCCGCTTCGTTCATGCTGGGAACTGCCGGCAACATAGACAACCGTTTTGAAGTGGTCACAGCAAGCCCCTTTGTCCTGCCTGCAGCCATCATCGGCGCCGCCTCGTTGGCAGCAGAGAACATCACCTGGATCTGGCCGCCCACCAAATCCTTGGCAGCTGGAGATCCCCCTTTATAATGAGCAACGATCATTTCCAGCCCGAACTGATTAATAAAATATTCAGCGGCCAAATGATTAATAGATCCGACTCCGGAGGTACCGATAGCATATTTTCCAGGATGGGCCTTTATCAAAGCGACCAGTTCCTTCACATTGTTTGCACCAAGGTCTTTGTTGATTTGCAGCACAAACGGTGAGTACAGGAGCATGGAGATTGGCGTAAAATCCTCGTAAGGTTTATAACCTACTTCAGTCTGAAGAATAGGGTTTAAAACGAGAGACACGGGCGCTGCGTACAGCGTATAACCATCTGGTTTCTGGTGTACCATCCAGTTGCTGGCAACGGTCGATGCCGCTCCCGGACGGTTTTCAACAATAATATTGCCCCCTATTTTTTTGGAAAGAACTTCTGCAATTGTTCGCGCAGAAACATCGCTCATCCCACCGGCCGGATACGGCATGACTAGTTTGATCGGCGCCTCAGGATAGCTGGTCGTGGCAGAAATAGAGATTTCCGACAGCCCGAACGTGAGCCCCAGAATAACCAGTGCGCGAGAAAAAATTTTTTTATTCATTGTATGTCTCCTGTTGATGCCCTTTAAATCAGGCTAATAATCTGAACCGGCGTTAGTGTAACCAGTCAGTGAATATCATCGGCTTCCGCCATGGCTCTCTTGATGTCCTTTACCGAGAAACCCGGGCGCTTTGCCGCTTCAATCAATGGCCTTTCCTTGGCCGTTATCACGTCTATTCCACGAGGCAACCCTGCCAGTGCTTCAAGCGGAATTACCACGGCCCCATGCCGGTCGGCATGAATCAAATCGCCATCTTCGATGGCTAACCCATGGATCTCCACTGGCTCACCTACGGTCACGATTTGTGCAAAACCGTGGCTTGGGGAAACGGTGCCAGCCAGGATCTGAAAGCCTTCGGCGAGCATTCCAAAATCACGCATCGCGCCGTTGGTTAGCACACCAGCAACCCCCAACCCTTTGAGAACATTGCTATGCACTTCCCCCCAGAACGCGCCCAAACCGGGTTGGTCGTCAATGTCTTGCATGACACAAAAGGTTGGTATACCTGTCCCTTCGAGATGCTCGTACCAGGCAATACGTCTAGCTTTAATGTTCTCCAAAGGTTCTGTATAGGGATGCGCTGTACGTAAGGTGGCCGTACGCGCAAAACCCATCACAGGTTTCATTTCCGGATGCGCTGCATGGAAATGTCCCCGCGTAAAACCCTTGTTTGTCCGGGTTCCTGTGACCACTTCAAGTGCATTGCAAATGGTGGGGGTATCAACTGAAGTAAGCACTTCGATAAGCGCAGGAGTAAGCAAAACCGGATCTATCTTGTTTGACATGAAAAACTCTCTTCTAATGTTTAAAGTACTCGTTTTGTGTATTTGTAAGACATGAATCTGTCGCTTACTCGGCCGTCCATCCTCCGTCCACCTTGATCGATGAACCGGTAATCATCGCAGATGCGTCGCTCGCCAGAAAGATAACAGCGCCCATGATGTCTTCAAGACGGCCCAGTCTACCCAGGGCAATTTTCGATCCTACATATTCCTTGAAGGAAGCATTATTCAGCATATCTTTGGTCATCTCGGTTTCTATAAAGGTTGGGCAAATTGTATTGACACGAATCAATGCGTCCCCAAGATCCAATGCAAGCGCTTTGGTAAATCCTTCTATCGCGTGCTTAGTTGCACAGTAAACGGTCCGATTCGGGCCACCAACATGCCCCATCTGAGAGGACATATTGATAATGCTGCCTTGCAAGCTGTTTTCTCGCATCAAACGTGCTGCTTCCCGTGACACATAAAACGCAGCTTTCACATTTAGATTAATGACATCGTCCAGATCGGAATCCTTTACATTCAATATTGATGCAGGACGATTCGTTCCTGCGTTGTTGACGACGATGTGGAAAGGACCATGCGTAACCATGCCCTTTTTAACTGCAGACGAGTCGGTAACATCAATTACCCACTGTGTCACTTGGGCTCCGGGCTGAGCTGCCTCAATCTGTTGCCTGGCATTTATCAAGTCCCTTTCAGTCCTTGCAGCCAACACTACTTGAGCGCCTGCTTGCGCCAACGCGCATGCGGCTGCCAACCCAATTCCACGGCTACCGCCAGTTACCAGAGCCCTTCGTCCGTCAATACGAAAACTTGGTGTTCGCATGATATTCCTTGTTTGATCTGTCTCAACAACTCACGCTACATGAGGCGGGACTGGCTCATACCAGGGAACAACAGGCCGATCACCGTAACGGCGAACTCGCAGGTTGGCCTGTTCGCCATGCCCGGCGAAATTCTCCATATGGCATAGCCGTGAACCGTACTCGCCAATGAGTGCCGAGGCTTTGTCAGAAGTTATCCTTTGATAGGTGCAGGTCTTGATAAACTTGCCGACCCACAATCCACCCGTGTATCGTGCCGCGCGCTTGGTAGGCAAGGTGTGATTAGTGCCAATTACTTTATCGCCATAAGATACATTGGTTCGCGGCCCCAGAAATAAGGCACCGTAGTTTGTCAGTTGCTTCAGGAAAACATCAGGGTTTTCAGTCAAAACCTGCACATGCTCATAAGCTAGTTCATCCGCGATGTCAATCATTTCTTCTTCGGTATCGCAGACAATTACCTGCCCGTAGTCTGCCCATGAAATACGAGCGATATCCGCCGTCGGCAAAATCTGTAGCTGACGCTCGATTTCTGCAAGTGTGTCACGCGCCAGGTTCTCGTCAGTTGTCAACAAAATGGCAGGCGATGTGGGGCCATGTTCAGCCTGCCCAAGCAAATCTACCGCGCACATTTCTGCATCTGCTGAACTGTCGGCAATCACAAGTGTTTCCGTCGGGCCGGCGAACAGGTCAATACCCACTCTTCCAAATAGCTGGCGCTTTGCTTCCGCCACAAACATATTTCCTGGCCCCACCAACATGTCAACCGAAGCAATACTCTCGGTTCCGAGGGCCATCGCGCCGATGGCTTGAATGCCGCCTAGCACGAAAATTTCGTCCGCTCCGGCCAAATGCATGGCAGTAATAATGGCCGGATGTGGTGCCCCCTGGAAAGGAGGGGCCGTTGAGACGATACGATTGACACCGGCAACTTTGGCTGTGAGCACGCTCATATGTGCGGACGCAATCATAGGATATTTCCCACCAGGAACATAACACCCGACAGCATTGACTGGGATGTGCTTATGCCCCAACACCACACCCGGTATGGTTTCTACCTCAACGTCCTTCATCGATTCACGCTGGATCGATGCAAACCTGCCTATCTGCTTCTGCGCAAACTTGATGTCCTCAACCTGCAACGGAGACAGCGTCTTAACAGCTTTTTCAATTTCAGCTTGCGATAGGCGGAAGCGCTTTGGTGCCCATCCATCGAACCTCTGCGAAAGCTCAAGCACAGCCTCATCGCCGCGCTTCTCTATATCTGAAAGTATTTTTTCAACGGTAGCCCTAACCTTAGCATCGCTTTCAGCAATTGCTTGGTCATCTTTACCTGTCTTAAGGTATCTGACAGTCATAATATATTCCTAAAAGTTTTTTTTTTACTTATTCGTGTGAAATGAAACAATGGGACTGTTACCTAGCTTTGCTTTCGATAAGCGTCTTTAACAGCGATCTTTCCATTACTGAAAGTAAACAAATCACATCCATCAGCTTCGACGCGAGTGCCGTCTAACATCGTCCCTGAATACCGCCATTCAGAAAATCCACGATCCTCACAAACCCAAATCCTGCCATCGGCCCAATGAGAATCTGGTAAATCAGTAAAAATTTCTCAAATGCTTTACTTACATTGTCTTGGCCCACGATTCGGGTGGCCCCGCTTCTCAATCAATAGATACAGCAAGGGCAAGGGCTATCGTTCTATGTTTTTATCATGAGCAGAAAAATCTTCACGCGTTTTTTCATGAATTTGCCCCTGGGCCTGTTCAAACCGCTGTTGGGCCTGCGTAGTGTGACCTTCTAGCTTGATCTCTTTTGCGAACCCACTAAGCACCCGCGCCTCGGCCTTGGCCCCTATTTTATATAGCTCTTTGGCGATCTTACCGTACTCGGTCGAGACGATATTGCGAGTCCGTATTTCTTCGCGCAAGAAAGGGTGAATAGGGCGCGTGGAGCCTTTGACAGCCTGCGCCAGCTCAATGGCCTGCTGCCGGTAAACATTCGGCACCTGGCCGCGCTTACGCATATGGCGCAGCGCCGAATGCTCGGGCTTCTGCGTCTTGCCCCTGTGTACCCGGCGAGTCGCAGCACAATCTACCCCTTGCTCGCGCATCTTCTCAGCAAAGCGCAGCCGCCATTCAAATAGATCTGCTTTGCGCGGGTCCATACGGCGCCCCAGCTCGTGTTTCATCATCACACACAAATGCACATGTGGGTGTTTCTCGTCCAGGTGCTGCACAAAGGCGTACTGATGGCCGTCAAACTCTTCCTTTGCAAATTCCCTGGCTGCAGCCTTGACCGCTTCCGGATTCGTTCCAGGCGGCATTGACAGCACCAGGTTAATGGCCTCGCGTTTAGTGCTTTTCTCAGGGACACCCAGCGCCTTCCAGGCATTGGTAATGCCCTCATGGATCTGCTTTTGACCCTTATAGATCAGGCCGTCCTGGTCCTCAAGATCCAGGGTTCCGTTACGGCTGATATAGTCCATGTGGCCGCGCACGGCTTGAATACCATTAGACCCGCCCTTGCGCGGCGGGATCTTAACCATGACTTCGGGCTTTTTTAATGCTGCCGATTGAATGTTTTTCAGACCTGTACCCGGCTTTAAGGGGCGACGCATGGCCCCTCGGCCCGCTGCGCCCGGTTTGGGCCGGATAGAGCGGGTTTTAAACTCCATAAACCATTTATCAACCTGTTGATCTAATTGCTTCATTGCAGCCGCTCCTGGTTCGACGTAATCAAATCCCTTACCTTGTCGGTATGTTCATTGATTAGGCTCTGCACATCTTCGATTTTCTGGCTTGTCACCTCGGCCGATTCCTGGGCATTGAGCGCACGGGCAATCTGATTCAAATTGCGACCGATCCGCAGCAGCTGGAAATTGGACTGATACAACGCCGTGACCTCATCGTTATTCAAAATGGCTGCGCAGCGCCATACGAATAAAGGCGCTGACGGACATATCAGCCTGCGCCGCCGCCTCATTAAGAAAGGCCGTTTCAACCGGATTCAGCTTTAACGAGGGTTTTATCCATTGGGATTCAGCCTGGCTTAGCTCCTCCTGATCGGCACTGATTTTGACATTGGCCTGCAATGGCAGATTAGCCAGGGGGGATTTATTGCCATTGACCGCCTGCACTAGTACGGCCTTGGCGTATTCCGAAATACTGTCAATGCCCAGATCCTTAGCCTGTGCCTGAAGTTTTTCAAATGTAGCCTCAGATATTCCATAAATCTGAATTCGCTTTTGCATTATCTTTCTACCTCCAACTCTTGATCTTGCTTTAGCACTGCATCAACCGCATGCGCCTGGGCCGTATAAAACCGCTCATAGGCTTGCGTCTGTTGGTCGGCGGGCATGTGCTTTACCACGTCTCGCATTAACACCTCCATCGTCATAAACACGTCCTGGCTGTCCCGAGGCAACAGCTTGAATTTCTCCTCATAGATCTCTTTCATTGACTGTTCTGATTTCTCCGGACTCTGGGCCTTGACCTGCTCAGCCTTATCCGCACTGCGTTCTAGGTACACCGACAGATAGTTATGAATTTTTTCCGCATCCTGACAGGCCCGCACAATCTCAGCGGGATCCTCTTTCAGGATCTTGACCCAGGAGTCCACATAGGCCATGTGCTGGCCGGGATCATGAGAAATGCCCAAACGTTGGCCCACCAGGAGGGAGGAGATCTCGGCCCGCAACTCCTCTCTGGCATATCCCTCAGATCCAAAGGCATTAATAAAAGGGCGGTTAAGCCGCGATTCGTGGCCTGTCCAGTGGCCCAGCTCATGCAGCGCCGTGCTGTAATAACGCTCAGGATCCAGGAACTGCTCTTTAAGCGGCAAAACAATCTTGTCCAGGGCGGGGCTGTAAAAGGCACGATTCCCAGATTGATGCTCTATCTGCGCGCCGCTGGCGGCAAGCAGTTTATCGATCTGCTCGACCCCGTTCCATTGATGCTCTGTGCGCTCAAGAGGCGCTAAACCTGTCATTTGCTCAGCATTGAACACAACAAAAGTACGAATAATTGGCTTGTTCAGCTTGGTTTGCTCGATCACAGCATTGCCCTTGTCATCCTTGACCGGCTTACCCTGCTCATCGCGCACCTGCTTTTCTTCATGAAAACGAAATGTCTGGATCAAAGATCCCTTTTCGCCCTTATTGACCCGATAGCCGCGTTCCTTGGCCTGGTTAAACGTCAACCAGCGCGGATCTGTGTATCCGGCTAGCATAAGATTTAAGACATTGCCGCCCCGATAGGGCTTGCCGGTCGATTCGTTGTAAGGCATGCTAATTGGCGGCGCATCCCACGGCCTTTGCCAGGGCGCTGTCCCTGCTTGCAGCTGTGTAATGATTTTTTCGGCCAGCTGCTCATGAAATGCCGGTTTTTTCTCGGCCATATTCTTTTCTCCTCAAACGAAAAAAGCCCTACCATTTCTGGTAGGGCTTCGTGGGTGTGTTTGCAATAACGCGAGGGGAACTAGTCCTCGGTCTCCTCAGGGGTTTGGGCCAGCGCCTGGCGCTCAGCATGCGTCAAATGATCCTGCTCGTAGCCGTAAATTTCAGGCATTTCAAGCATGAAATCCAATAGCTGTTGCCTCGGATCCACCGCAATTGTCGTTTTTTCATCCATCCTGTTTACTCCTATACTATTGATTTGCTTGTGTTTTACGCCATTGCCACGGTTCAACCGCGCCGGCGCTCGACCACAATCCCCGCCGCTCTGCACGGGCGTCCGCTTCCAATTGGCCATAACCGGAATATTGGACTTCCCCGCGATAACGATAGGCCCATGCTCGACCAGTGCGGACAAGGAACTCGTTAACAGATAGCTGACTTTGAGCTAGAGTTTGCGGGTCTCTTGTAGTTACAAAAACCTCGGCCAGCGACCGACCGTACTTCTCCTGACTTCCCAATGCAATTCTTACTTCCTGGCCCTGGATGAAGCTAGCCAGAAACTGTTGCACTGAGCGGCCATTGTCTTGAGCCAGTTCCGGGGCATCGATGCCAACCAGGCGAATGCGCACCAGCTGCTGATCGATCAACACATCAATGGTGTCGCCATCAATGACACGCTCGACCACTGCATTGACCTGCGGCGGGGTGTTGTTGACACGATCAAACCACATCGCCCCAACAACTACCCCAACCAGCAACAATGCAGAAATAAATCCGGCAAGCCGGTTTTTCATAATTATCCCTTTAAAACTATCGCTCCAACGTCAAATCCTGCTCTTGCCGATGCGGTTCAATCGCTGGCTTTTCCTGTACCGATTCCCGCATAGGGGTAGGAACATTGAGCGTTGTACCATTCACCGCTTTTTCCATATTGGTATTGAAATTACGGTGTGCATCGTCCCTGCGATCATGGCGCATATAGCTGACAACCTTATCGGCCATTTGCTGAACATACCGAAATTTAGCCTGGCTGGCCGGATTCAGACGCCCAACAAATCCAGGCTTAGAGGCAGTACCATGCTCGGCAGATTGCGCTGACCGCATCTGATCGGCGGCTATCTTAACCTCAGACGGGATACTTTGGCTGCCAATATCAGGCATCCGAACATCTGAATCGATATCGGCTTTAGAGGATGTTTCTATCTGGGCCTCGGTCGGTAACTCATTTTGAGACACCATCCGGTCAGCAGCCGCTATTGCCTGCGCGTTCGGTGTGGCCGATTTTTCGGGGATTGAATCCAAAGCCTTTTCTTGCTCCTGATTCAAAACCGTCACTTCCCAAGCATTGCGATGAGTCAGCACCGCTTCATGACCGATAATCGTTTTACCATCATCACCATAAATAGGCTGATCCACTTCAACAGGCAGACGGCCCCGGTTTTCCAGAGTAATGTCATCGCCAATCTTGGCTTCACTCGCTTGAATTGCCGCAGGCAGACCAACCCCCCAAATAGTGCGTTCGGTCTCACCTTGACGTAGAGTGACAAAGTAGCTGGACTTGTTTTTATCATCATGCAAATAGGGCGCTGCACCATGATTCACAAGAATACCGGATGGCAGATCAGGTTGATCTTTGCCTTGTAGCCCATTATCTTGACCTAGCACCATTGCCTGTTCCCGTGACAAATTGGGCTGCACCTGGTTCAAGCTGCGTTCTTCCAGCCGTCTATTGACCATGGCCAGATCCTCGGTCGTGGGCCGATGCCCCCGCGTCTTTATACCCTGGCTCTCGGCCTCAATGAACATCAGCCGTTTAAACTCAGGTGTACCAGACAATTTAAGCTGTTCCCAGCCTTTGGCCTTGGCGACTTCAACCATATCATGCACCGTCTGTATGTCCTCCTTGGTCGTCGAAAGGTACTTGCCCTTGTCCTGGAAAATCGTCGTCACCCCATTACCGGCATCGACATACTTGCCATCCACAAACAAATATCGGACTTCCAGCCCATCAGGCGGGGCCTTATAGGCTAGATCCAAGACGGGCTTTTTTATCGCCGCCTCTGCCGCCACCGCCTCAGTGCCGGTAGGCAATGGCGTATCGGCTGAACTGGCATCGGGCTGCTCGATACTTTGGGCCTGCCGATCAGACGCCACAACAGGCTGCGGCACGGGCTGTATCGGATCTGCGACCGGGGCCTGTTCGATTACCTGCTCCAGATCTGGTTCAATCCGGTTTTGTTCCTGCGGCCCAAAGACAGAAGACGGCGCGCCTGACGGCTGCGCCTCCTGGATATCAGGGGTATCCCGCTGGATTTGCGGCTGCTGGACAGCTTCCTTGATCGCATCCAAGCCTCTGATCTGCCCCAGATCATTAAAATCGGTAGGGATCGCCTCGGGGCCGTGCTTTTGCCGGAATGCCGCAAAATCGGCATCGGTAAACTCCGGCATCACGGCCTGGGCCTTATCGCCTACGATGGCAGCGGCCTGATCCGCATAATTAATACCTACTCCATTGGGGTCATTATCAGCACAAAATGTAACTGGAATATCGTGCATTGTTCCCTTAAGCGCCTCGGCTACAGGTTTCATGTTGTAGGCATGAACCGCCATCAAAACCGGCTGGCCGGTCGCCTGGTGCAAGCTGGCCGCTGTTGCAAATCCCTCGGCCACCAATACACCACGCTCAGAAGTGGCGGTTTTGGGGTGTCCAAGTAATAAAGCAGATCCTTGCACCTGGCTGCCCTCAGCAAAGGACTTGAACCCATTGGGGCCGATTGATTGGATAGCCACCAGCTCCTTACTTTGACGCAATGGCACCAGCAATTGATTGCCGTCCTGGCGAATGGCACCGATAACAGCCTGGTCGGTAATACCCTTGGCGATCAGATAGGGATGCTTAGGATTAGCTGGCCCGGCCTTATCCCACCGCGCCTGTGCGTCGGCTTTAGCCTGCGCGGCCTCTATAGCGCGTTCTGCCAGTGCCTTTTCTTCTGCAATACGCCGCTGTTCTGCCATCGCTGCTTTCTCCTCTGCGCTGGGCGGCGTGTAGGGCGTCCCGGCCACATATCCGGCCCGTTTTGCCTCATAAAACACTGTCCCAATATTGACGCGTCCAGGTTTTAGGCTTTTCCAGGCCGATTTTGCCGCTTTTTCGTTGTAATTCTCGGCCTTTTGTGACCATTCATCCCAAAGAGAAAAACCATCTTGGCCAAACTCTGACTTAATACCTGCACCCATTCGCAGCCAGGTTTCACGGTCTGTCGAATCTACATGCTTCAAGGCTTCACGAATATCATCTTGTTTTGTCATCACTTATTCCTTTTTAAGTGTTTCCTAATACTTGCTCAAAAGCGCGGGTGCCACTGCCCTGCCAGGCTTTTTCTACTGCCAGTTTCAGGTCGGCCAAATACTCTGGCGGCGAATCCTCGGCACACAGCCCTGCAATGACGGTTTGCATCAATGCGTCCTTGTTCGCTACTCTGTTTAAATCCGTAGCATCCAGCTCCTGCGCTGGTACGTCCTCAAGAGTTGAACCGGCTGCAGCTTTGCCATTGGCTGCCGAGGGACGTTCAAATTTAGGCACCATTGGCTGCGGGTAGCCCAGGCGTTGCTTAAATATCGGATCGTCGTAATAACGCACCTTCTTGGCATAGATCGTGTTCATGCCAGGCATGTTAATGACGCAATCGGTCTTGGGCATGGCCTTGATTTCTTGGGGTAACATCACCGCCCTGCGCTGCCCCGCCCCATCACCGAACGCTTCGGAAATGCTGCGACCACCCTTGCCGGTATTGCGATTTTTGGAATGTACGGTTTCATAGCCTATGATTTCCGAATATTCCTGCGCATCCTTGTTATCCCTGGTAGCAAAAATCATCTGACAATCAAAATTGCCCAGCAACGATTGCGCCCCGTCCACGCCATAGAGATTGTTCATCTGGGGTCTGTTCTGAAAGATCATGAGTAAGCGCAGCTCATAGCCAGCAATGTATGCAGCGGAAGTCTCGATAATGTCCACTTTTCCCATCGCGGCAGCTTCATCTATCATGAGAAGACATTGATATTTCAGATCAGGGTTCTGCTGGGGCAATTGATCCGTGTTCACGCTGATCAACTGGCTAAAAAACAGATTAATCAAACGTCCAAACCGGGAAAAATCGTTAGGATTGACCCCAACATAGATACTCATGCGCTTACGGCGCACATCGCGCAAATCGAAATCATCCCCACTGGTAACGCCTGCTACCACCGGATCCGAAAATACCGATAGTGGAGCCATAAAGTTGGAAATGATGCCCGAGCCGGTCTGTCCGCCAGCACTTGGCACGTAGCTCAACATGTTAGTTTTGCAGGCATCGCTTAACGGTGTTGTTTTTACTGTCTCTTTAATCCAATCGGCCAGAGATTGCCCGTCTGCGGGTGTTGCCAGCTTTAACAAAGCAGGCATTGAGGGAATCACCCCGGTTTCATTTTCTGTCTCGATCAAATATAGACAAAGGCCAACAAAGAGCTTTTGCGCCATTTCATTGAAAAATATGCTGTTGCCTGACATATTGCCCGAGGTCGGATACAGAATATATGCAATTGAAAACGCCCCACCCGGCGCAAAATCTGGATCTCGCTTCACGTAGGAAAGCGGATTCCAGCGATGACTTCTGAATTGGTCGGTGCTCAGATGCAGTAAATACACTTCTTGGCCGTGCGCTTCCCGATAGCCAGCCGTGATTTCATAGTTTTCCAGCTTGGGATCAAACACGACCAGGCTATCGCGATAGTGTAAGCAGTTAGGGATGACAATACCCACACCCTTGCCCGACCGAGGCGGCGCGGCCAGAAACGCAAACTGGTTGCCGCCCCAGCGCAGATACTTGCCCTTGTATTTACCGATAATAATGTCGGGGCTTTCGTGCGAGTCATTTAGCAACCCAGCCTTCGCAATCTCGCCTGGCGTGGCGAACCTGGCCGAACCATGTAATTCTCGCTTGGGGCCGGAAAAAAATGCACCAATGCCAGCAATTATCGGGAGCAGTGCAATCAGAACACTGAAAACCACTGCCACCTTATATTGCCAAAGGCTCCAAATTCCACCGCCTTGCGTATTCTTATACAGATCCCACAACACATAGATGCCGGGATCGATCGGGGCCTTAGCAAAGCGTATAAAGACTAGGCTACCCACGTACTGCCCGATGACAGCAAATACCAGAGTGCAGGCAACCAACGCCGCCAACCAAATCATGGCTTTTTTCATAAAGAACATCTCCAAATCAATGAATGGCTGGCAGATCCTTAACTGAACTGCTCAAGCGGGCTAACTGCCGTCGCTTGAGCAGAATCAGACTTCTGCGCCTGTTCAGCTACATCAGCTGGACCTTCTGGCTTTTCATCGTGCCGGATCTTGGTATGAATCATTTTCATATCCTGAACTTTGACCATGACAGATAAGCGATCCATTCCGGTGCGTTCATCCGAGTAAATCTTTGTTTGCAGCGGGCCACGAATCCAGATCTTGTCGCCCTTTTTCATGTACTTGGCTACGATTTCAGCCTGGTTGCCAAGCAGCGATGCGGTATGCCATTGTGTGGATTCTTTAACTTCACCCGTTTCTTTGTCGGTCCATTGGTCAGGGGTCGCAATGGAAATACGCAAACTGGCTGTTCCGTTGGCGAAATATCGCAGTTCCGGGTCTTTGCCCAAATTGCCCATGACGGTAATTTCATTGATGTAGGCAGACATTTGTTATCCTCAATAGAAAAGCCCCGCGACATTGGCGGGGCAGGATTATGATTGTTTGAATATTCATTGCACTTTCAATAAATATTCACCTGTAGGGTCAGCTGCGCATGGCTGTACGTTTTTGTACCGGGTCGTAATACAGCTCGGTCATATAGGTGTCTTTAAAGAAGCACACGATATCGATTGTCTTTTTGGCATTAGCCAGCAGATACTGATAATCCATGCCAGCGCCGGTTGGGGACTGTTTGGCCAGATCCGCGATCCGATGGAAAACGCTACGCGAATCATTGGAATGAACAGACGTTAAACCGCCAGGGTGCCCGGTATTTAACGCTGTGAGATAGTCCCAAGCTTCACCACCGCGCAGCTCAGTCAAAAATATCCGATCTGGCTTAATCCGCATGCAAGCAGCAATGAGCGATTGCGCAGAGACATGTTCTTTAATAAACAGATGGACATGGTTAGGGTGATTGGGCAGCTCCAGTTCATGCGAATCCTCAAGGGTTGCTATCCGGGTTTCCTTGGGGATCAAATCGGCAATGGCCTTTGAAAACGTGGTTTTGCCAGAGCCGGTGCCGCCGACCATGCAGATATTAAGTTTGTGCTCGACTGCCAACCGAAAGAAATTAGCAAAGTCTCGGTTGGCCTTGTAGTGCATCATATCCAGCTCAAAATCATCTAGCCGCACATCGTAGGGCAACCGCAGCTCGTCGGCCACGTCCCTATACTGCTTACCGGTGTATATCCCCTCAAGCACGTTCAAGGCTTCCAGGGCGGTTTCGCTCATATCTCGAAACCCGGCCAAACGCCCGGAATCGATGTAGTCCCCAAGGCTAAACCGGTCCTTTGATGGCTTTCTAAACCCATACACCACGGTATGCTCCTCACACGCTGGCGGGATCAAAATATGACCCCGTTCCCCATCTGGCAGCATTACCGAGTGCATGGGCTGCGCCAGGCTAATGTGCTTCTGATTAAAGATCGTCAACACATTTGCCAATTCCCAAAGGCTTTTATAGTCCAAATGGGGATTGTGTTCGCAACTCACCCCATCCGGTTTATCAATAAAGACTTCCCCAGGCCGATTAATCATCACATCCGTTACCCCTGGCCGGTTCAGGTATTCGGAAATGCCCAGCCGGTCCAGGATGTTACGGGCGCTGATATCCGGGGCGTACCCAATATCAGCTCTATTGCTCACAACATCCATGCTTGTCACCTATTTAGTTGATGAACTGTAAAAGTACGGCTGTACCAGCTCATAGACAGACCTGAAATCCACGTCCCGCGCCACCATGACGTTAACCAGCGTTCCCTGATTGACGTATCCCGTTGGCGGGATATTAATCGTGTTTTTCAAAGCTTCAGTTGCCATATCTTCGGCAGAATCGGAGGAGCTATCAAAAGTCACACCGCCCCGGTTACGGCTGCTGCTGTCAGCCATGCGGATACCATCCTTGATAAGACTAAGCATGATTGCACCGCCAAATCGCTGCCAAAAATGGTTATCAACTTGGGCTTCCTGGCCCGAGGCCCCCAGGGAATCGGCACTAGGACTGTTGACGGTCACGGATACACCGGCAGGAGTTTCAATCGTAGACCACAGAACATAGACTCTCGCCTGACCCTGCACCAGGGCAGCTGTCTGCTCACCAATCACTTCGGAACCCCGCTCGATGAGCAAAACCCGGCCATTGGCCGAATAAACGTCTTTTGTGACCATGCAACGGGTAATGCCTGGCTGGGTTGTCACAATCATGGTGTTTAGGGTGCAAGCAATGCTTGTGCCTTTTTTGAGCAAGTAAGTCAGATCCGCCCGCTTCATGGCTACGGTCGGCTCAGTCTTGGTCGGACGCAGTTTGGAGGCAAAGCCGCTGGCCGTGGAGCTTTCCGTGCGGCTCACCTGCCCCGCTTGCGCGCTGCTGTCGCCTTTACCACCCGAAAAATCTATGGTGACAGGCCCCGTCAGTCGCCTATCGACCGGCTCCTGCTCTTTGGGCTGAACCGTTCCCGAATTAACCTGCCCAGGAACCGCTGTAGCGACATTTGGCTCCTGGGCTGGGGGTATCACCACTGGCGCCGGTGGCGGCGGCGGTGGGGTCAATTCTGCCTGTTCCAGGGCGAAATTCTTAGGACGGCTGTTTTTCACCATATCTAGCTCTTTCGGTGTCGTATCCTCGGGCTGACCGCCACGGCCAGACAGGCCCATCATAGTGATGACAATCAGCAATACCGCAAGCACAATCCCGCCAAATACGAAAACCTTACCTACATTGGTTTTCTTCTTGGAGGACAGGTTTTGCGGCAATCCCCGTTCAACCTCATCATCCCCGACCTTTTTATGAAGGGTTTCATGCTCGTCCGGCTCTATCCGGTTCGACCCATCCCCAACGGTAAAATCCCGGTCTTTATCGTCTTGATTCATCACATTTTCCTTATTTCACGATCCGCACACGGCCATCCTGGCCTGCACCGGTCTGGTTAAAGCGGCCACGTTGGCTAAAGCCCCGGTTGTCCACACCCAACACGGTATTGCCCAGGCGAAGTACAAATTTGTTGCTCAATTCATGAACAACAACGGTATTGCCCTCGACATGCAAATTGACCAGGGATTCGGTGCCATCGGGCATGATTTTGTAGATCGACGGCATATCACGGCCATTATCAAATTCCAAGTATGTAAAGCGCCCATCGTCATACATGGCCGTTGGCGTCAACGATTTATCGCCATAGCCCCAATAGTTCTGATTGGCCCGCACAACGTTAGGCCGCAGCTTTTTGCCACTGAGGATTTCATGCGCCTGGTTATTTTTGGCCCGCTGAGCCGCTACATTGGCACGTTGTGTATCGGGATACCGGAACCGCAACACGTACGTGGGAGCCTGACGGCCCCGGCCATCTATCGACAGCTGAAACACATAGGTTCGCTTATTGGTCGTCACGATCAGGTTTGTTTCAGGATTCGGTGCCGTGGGCTTGAAAATGATATTGTTGCCCTTGACGTTCAATTTCCAGGCTTCCGAGTCACCCATACCCAAGGTGGCGCTATCGCCTTCAAGGCGCTCATCGGCTTCCAGCTGCACCAGGACCGCCCGCCCTATCTGCGCCCGGATATGGAATACATTATTAGGGCTATAGGTCACAGTCTGGATACGCGCATCCTGGCTAGATCCCTTGGGTACTGACAATGCGCAGGCCTGGCCCGACACAAAAAAGACCGCAGCAGCGGCCAGTAGCGTTATAAATGGCTTTTGTTTCATGATTTTTTCCTCTCGCCCTTACTGAGTCGCAACCGCTCTTAAGCTAGCTTAAGCTCATGACCTGAAATCCCAACGGATTTACAAGGCGATCTTTTTCAGTGATCGGTTTATTGACATACCGGTACGCAATCGTCGCCAGCATGCGTTGTGGTGGTGGCGCTTTGGCCTGGTCGGCGGTCAACATCTTTACTTTGCGCTCAAACCGCACCTGCGCCACATCCCCCACCCAGCTAACACTAATTACCCGAACATCAACGCGAGCCTTATCTTTAAGCACCTTATAGGGTGCAGCTGGCGATTCAAAAAGGCCCGCTATATCATTTTGAATCTGAGGCGAACTCATGAGCATGGATGCGTCATAGCCTGCCTGAACGGTCCACCAATCGTAACCCTCACGAAAGCGGATGTACTGACCGAGCCAGAATTTATCAATGGCCTCGTCATACTTGAGTTTCTTAATATCCCGAACCGAAGTCACAATGTCAGTCGCACCGGTATTGTTATCCACCCGAAGGACAAACGGCTGAACAGATTTCAGTGGCGTCAGACCAATCACAGCCCCTACTGCCAAGACAGAAATGAACATGCTCACCCCTGCGACACGCCAAGCAACCTTGTTATTGCGCTTGACTGCCTCAATCTGTGAGCGTTCAAATTCCTGCGCTCTCTGGATAAAAGTAATCGCCTCCTGGCGCGGCGAAGCCTCGGCCTTTTGTTTTTTCTTTTTAAAGAACATGGCGCACCTCACCTTTTATTTCATAACCTTGATTGATCGGAAAGGGTGTTCCCTTTGGTTCCGGGGCTGGCGTGTGGCTGGCGCATGCAGCCAGGAAAACCAACAACAGCGCACTTATAAATAGCTTTTTCATTACTTACTCCTATGAGCAAAATTTTTTTTGTCAAAGAACAAATCGATTATTAAGGACGAAAAAAAACCGCATCAAATGCGGTTCTCTGTGTGAGAGTTACTAATGTGCCAGCGATTGGCTACCTAGCATAAATGTCGTTTAGCTCATCGAGGCCCCGCCAATGTAGCCATCCAAAAACAGAAAAGGCAAATACTGACAGTGTGAACGTTCTAACTGACCACCCATCATCAAAATATGAAAGACTCCAAGCGCCAAAAGTCCAGTTTGCTGTGAACAGAACACACATAATCAAGCAGAATACAGGGTATCGACGCAACCACATCATGAGCATAAAAGCACCCAAGAATACAAGCCAAGACTTAACGACAAAGCCCGCCAATCCTGCCAACCAGGTCAATTCAAGATTGAACAACAATGACATGCCACGATTCGACCATTCACGGCGAATCGCCCGGCGATGGGCCGTCTCTAAAGCACTTCTCATCATCATCTCCTTTATTCACCGCTGGCCCGGTTATACCCACGACCAGATCCGCCTGACCCTCTATTAGCGATTTTGTCAAAGGTACGACTGACGAAACCGCCCATCCTGCCAAAAGTTCTACTATGTGTATCGGCCATAGCTCCACCGGTCAAAGCGCCTGCAATGCTAGGGATACTCAATGCTGCCATCAAAAAAATCACCGTCATAACTAAAAGTTGAGAAATAGCTTTCCATGCCTCAACTAAATCCCATGAACCCGATTGATTTGCCCATTCATCAACTGTACTTTGCACAAAGCTACTTTGAATCACACTAATCAAAGTCAAAAGCGCAATAGTCACCGTATAGTTTAAGCATTGGCCGATCCAATTCATTGAATATTGACGTGTCCCTGGGAATAGTGCTGCGCCTAGAAATAGTGGCCCAACCATCAACGTTAATGCTAGACAAACCTTAGCTATTAAATAAAAGGCATACGCCACCATAAACAGCAGGTATCCCAATATCATTGTTATTAACTTTGCTCCATATACAGCCAGATGCGTTTGGATTTCATACCAAGCTTTATCCTCTGATATTTTATCCAAGCTATAAATCATCATATCTATGCTTTTCAGTCCTGTCTCAACTGCGCTAGGCCCGCTATTTGTATATCCGAATAGACTGCTTAACTGATCTGGAAGTGCATATATGATTGCCGCAATCTTGGCATAATTACCGGCATTAAAAGCAAAGGCAATAATGAGAAGCCAGACTAACACTCTCTTTGAAATATCTACAATCGACTCATCAAACCCTTTGTTGTAATAATAAAATGTCAGTAAAACAACATATAGGCTCAGACCGAGCGAAAAAATAGGGGCAATCCCTTCTATGAATTGCCCCGTTTTTTCAAAAAGATCTGACCCGAGCTTCGAAGTCATTAACTCCGTTATATCTGCAATGATGCTCATGGCAATCCTTTATTCATAAAATCAGCTCATCCGCAAGCTGCCTTGTCATAGTATTTTTCGCAAACATTCTGTCCCAGATTTTTTTTGCAATGCTGCGCTTCGCTTTTGCTATTCTTACCGAACAGTTCAGCACCACGTTTACAATTGCCGAGTTTTATATCCTTATTCATAACCTCGCCTTCTTTAGGCATTGGCGTACCTTCTGGAATAGATTGACCGGGTGGTGTTGGTGGTGTCTCTGCTTCTGCCTTTTCTCCGCAGCCCATCAGAGCAATACTTAAACCAATCGCACCAGCAATTAAAAAACCACGCATGTCATATCCTTAATTCAGATGATAAAAATGCGATCAGTACATCCTGATCGCTTCGCTCAACCAATAGGATGCAACAATATAAAACTATCCGCAACTAGCAGTTGAACTTTTCGCCCATGCCTCTAGTGAGCAATTGTTATATTTTGCAAGCTTGCGGCTTTCTATTTCTTTCTGGTTTTCATGGAGTCTAGCCATCATGTCCAGCTTGACCTGTGTATTCATGATGGCTCCATTTTCTGTAGCTATCCGGTTTTGCAAATCTGCAGCGGCCTTCACATCCTCAGCCAAATCAATCTGCCCCATTAGTCCTTCAATGTTGCTAAGCCGAACCTTTGTGTCCTCAAAAGCCCGCTCTGAAAATTCTTGAATTGAAGCCAGATTTTTCAAACTGGCCTGTGGGTCGAAGCTTTTAATATCTGTAATACTGGAAACATCGACATTGGCCGCTTTATAGATATCTGCCCACTCAGAAGGAATTACGTCCTTGACAGTATCTTTCAAAAGATTGCCCATATTGCGGGTTCCAGTCACTGCCTTGACCTGGCTTTTCAATTGAGTAATTTGCGAGATCTGGTTATCAATCTGCGTTTTCATGTGCGTAATCTGCTCAGCCATTTGAGCTAGCGCCGCAGCGTCAATAGTAGGAACGCCCGCAGCGAAAGCAGGGCCAGACAAAGAAAAGGCCGCAATCAAAGCGGCCTGCTTAATAAATTTCAAAGTTCTCATTTTGATTTTCCTAGTAAAAAGAGAAATATACGTGGACTGCTATCTCAATTCCCCCTTGAATTTTGCGTATAGGGCCTGGTGGATTACGACAAGAACAATTGTGTTACGCAGCCTTCTTACGTCTGGCTTGCCGCGCTTCATGCAGCCGCTCTTTAAAGATGGGATACCAGACCTCAACCGGCACATCCCCCAGCTCATTCAAAACAGAATCCAAAATGGCTACATTGTTTGAAGAACCCGATAACACAGCCATTTCATCCTCAAATCCGTATAGATTCAGCGTCGCAAATGCTGATTGCCGGGACTGTCTGATTAAGAAAGTGCGGGATTCCAAGGTCAATTTGACTAGTTCCTGGTATTCCTTGAGAGTGATACCGCACCGATCATAGCTGCCCTTATATTCAGCATCAGGATTAGGCAAAAAGATCTTGGTCGGCGTCTGTTGCACAAGAGTCGCAAAAATCGGGCTGTTAATGGCATCTTCTGGACTTTGACTGTCCAAAATTACCCACCCGCCTAGTTTGCGGTCGGTTTTCAGGATTTTGAGCATAAATTCCTGGGTTATTTCAAACCTGGCCGGATACCAAAATTCCGTGATAACCGTCCCTAAAATACCGCCTGACTCGGCAACCCGCTCCATCATCAGAGAACGAAGATGAAAGAGGTACGCCAGCATTGGTTCAGTGGGTAAGTAGTCATCCTTGAGAATATCGGTCAGATCAAACCCGATTCGATAAAAATCATCCGGGTCAAAATCGTTAGATGTGTTATCCAAGCACCAGGCGTACCGCCCTCCTTCACTACGGCACCAGCGCGACAGCCGAGTCCTAAGACTGTCCGCATTACCCGGATCGTGCGGGATCGATTGCAGCAGAACACTGAAATTTCGATTACCAAAATCAATGGTGTTCATCAGGGTATCGACTGCCAACTGAATTTGCTTTTCTTCCGCTGCCGTCACCCTGCCCTCTGCATTTTTCCCGCATATACCGACAATTCGGTATATGAATTCTCGTGTTTTGGGGCTATCGGGCAACTGAAATGGGTTGCAGCCGGAAGGCTGGCCGTCTTTCGGTGCGTAATACGTACCTCCGGTGGCAACACAAACAAATAAGGGTTAAAGCGATCTGTAAAGGCTAAAAGCGCCGTTTCCAGTGTGGTTTTACCTGTCCCTGTAGCGCCCAAAATAAGCGTGTGACCGGCGATTTGGTCGCCTATGTTGTCCTCCTTCGGGTTAGAGAAGTGGAAATTAAAGTCATAGATCGTATTGGATATGGTTTGCAGTGGCATGACCGCTGAACCGTCCCCAATCGGGTTGCCCTGGCTTTTCCCATGAGAATAGTTGTGCATTCCGAAC
Source organism: Advenella kashmirensis WT001 (assembly GCF_000219915.2). Classification (NCBI taxonomy): domain Bacteria; kingdom Pseudomonadati; phylum Pseudomonadota; class Betaproteobacteria; order Burkholderiales; family Alcaligenaceae; genus Advenella; species Advenella kashmirensis. The sequence goes on from NC_017965.1 coordinate 28,172, forward strand.
GACGTAGCCAGGTTGACCGTCGATTTCGGGAAACACCGAGGCTTGTGCTTAGAGCCTGGCACTTGGCTAAAATAAGTAGCCGGTGCCGAAAGACCAGCCTTGACAAACCGATACCCGCCCGAGTTCTGAAACCGGGTATAGACCCTAGCCCCGTTCTGAGAAGCTTGTTTTGCCGTGTCCCCATACACCACCAGGACACTGTGATATTCCCCAAACATTAATTCGCCAGAGGCTAAGCCACCTTGACCCGCCTTAAGTTCATCTTGTTGATCCAGGGCCTGATCTCCTACCGATTTAAGGTTATTCAGTTGTTTTTTGATGATCTCTTGCATTGCTGTTGAATCCACATAAACGAAAGATTGCGTTAATGTGAACTCGCAAGGTAGATCCAAAACACCGGTCAATACCTTGACCTTTGAAACCCCAAAATCCTTTAAATCGAATGACGTAGCAAAGCGGGTGCCGTTCTGGCTGCGGATTTCGCAAACATCTGAGCCAAAATGCAGATCCGAGCTGGCAAGCGTTTGATAGGCATCAACGTTCGATAGCGGTATATCTTCCTGAACGCCATTTATCAGAAAGCCAAAGAAAGAAAGCACCTCGGAAAACAAGGTGCCGTCCTGGTTCTGCCAAGCGGTAAGAACAACCGGATCATAAGGCTGCAAGCCTTGCATCAGTACAGTCTGCAAGTCTTGAGCCTCTTTAATCCCATCGTCAAAGTCCTCATATTTAATCAGACCCGTCAGATAGAAAATATTCTCAAAGTAATCCCCTGTCTGAAATTTTGCCAAATACTTGGCCGCAAACTCCTGGCAAAAGGGATTATCAAAGGCATATTCCCGGTCGAATGCTTTCTTGCGCCTTTGTAGGGTCGTCCATAGACCCAGACGCGACCCCAGCGTTTTACCTGCACCGGATAGCAGCCGTGCCAGCTGGGTAAAGTGTGCTTGCAGGTGCGTTTCATCTTCACTCTCAAAGGGCAAGCCCTCAAGCCGAATTACCAACCCGATATACCCTGTCTTGATATGAATCAGGTCAGCGGTGATATGTTGGGATATTTTCGGCAGGAACATATCGCCGGAGGTCTGTTTTTTCAGTATGTTGTTCAACAAATCGCTGATAATCATTTAAATTTCTCCCGAAATGGGTAGCCAAAATAGTGGTCGTCCCGTTGAAAATGGCCGCATTGCGCCGATAAAACCAGCACATCAGCTCGTAGCCAATAATTTTTAATGCCTGGTCATCGTTGCTTGAGACTGTTTTCATAAAAATGACCACAGGTATGGGAATCAGCATGAAAAGCAGCGCCTTGCCCTTGAGAACGCTCATAAGCAGCATTGTCAAGGCAAGGCTGCCCCCCATCACTAACGCCAGTGGAATTACTGGTATTCCCAAAACCAAGGCTGCACGACCCAGCGCGTTGAACGTGGGATAGCCTTTTTTTTCATATTGTTTATCGTCTTGCATGGGTGGGCCTCCTTACCGTTAGAAGCTGATTGAACCACCTGATGTGAAAATCCACGTCGCAGCGGTAATCGCCGCGCCAGCTCCAAAAATCCACAGGCTCATTTCCAGTACATCGCCCCATGTCTTGCGACCTGCAAATCCTTGGAACAAGCACCACAAGAGGGCTATGCAAGCCAATAGGCCCACGACCAAATATATTCCGTCGCGGATGCTTTCTATCATTGAACCTGCCTCGTTGGCGAAGCCCTGGGCCATCGCCATCTGCGATATAAGCAACAAGCCCACCATCAAAAAGGACTCAACCACCTTACGAACAACGTTGTTTGATACGTGTGTCATCATAATTTCCTTGAAATACAAATATTAAGAACGAAAAAAAACACCCGCTTGGGGTGTCTGATACTTCAAAAGAACTCAAATTGTCTGCTGTTTACTATGTTGTCACTCTCTGCTATTTCCCTCCTTCGATTAGTATGGATTGTGTGGCGTCGTGTGGCCTTCTATTGGCATTCCATTGAGCGCACAGTAACGATTCATTTACTTCCATGATGCCCTGAGCATCTGACCGTGAGATTTCCAAACTATCCACAATCAACTCACAGATCTGATTTTCCCATTCGATAAATGTCATTTAAGATTTCCAATAGTTAAATAGTTATATAGTTATTTAACGACTACCAATCACCAAAAGCATCCCAACCTGCTGCCTCGCGCTTCTCGGGGGCTTGTGTGGCAACAGCGCGATCCGATTCAGCTTGGCGCTTTATCTTGGCGGCAGTCGGGGTTTTCTTAACCATAGCCTTAACAGGCCCCTGTAATGGCGTAGTGACACTAATCGCAGGAATCCGTAATTTTTGCTCCTCGCTATTTTGGGAAGCGGCTAACTGTATTCGCTTCACATAGGGCGGCTGCCCTTTGAAATCCTGCCTAAAGCCAGTTCTGAAATTACCGCTGTAATAGCACGATAAGGCTTTCTGCAGAGCGACTTGCGAATCAACAGAACCGGCCCGGTTAAAGCAATCCTCAAGGATTTGAGCACCGGTTTGCAGGTTCTGGCAGGGTTCAAAAACCGTTTCATAGGTCAGGCCAAATTTAGGCAGATTGTATTTATTGATCTGTGCCAGACCCATGCTGAAATTTTTCCCGGCCTTGTGCAACGCCTTTACCGTCGCAATGGCATCTTCCAGTGTCTTGGGCTGCGACACAACGCCATCCACCACACCAATAGCATAGGGATTAAAACCACTTTCCCTGCGGACCAGCGCCTGCATGGTACTGGCATGCACTGTAGGCGCACATTTTGCCGCCAGCTGGTTAAATGTCAGCTCTGGGGCATCTTGAACCGGCAGCGCCTCCTGCACGGCTAGCGCCGGGCGCAGCAAGCATAGCCCGGTCAACAACCCGAATACAGCCACCAACATGGCCTTGAATGCTTTCATATTCATCCTCTCATCTGAAAATACATCATCCCCACACCGGCCAGGCTAAACACGGCCACCGCCAGGGCGACCCCGGCCAGGACTCGCAGGCGCTGTACACCACCCAATGCCCTGCGTACCACCCTGCCCTCAATCTGAACCGCAACCTGCTGATTCTTGGCCAACAGCTCCGCAATCACTCTTTCCCGGTACTGCGCCAGGTCGGCAGCCATCGCATTGATTTTTACCAGGCGTTCGTCCAGCTGCGCTAAAAATGCCTGATCCTGATCGGCCCGGCTTATGTTTTGCTGCTCAAATGCCCGCTGCAAGCTTTTCTCTTGCAACAGAATGAGTGAAAGCAAGGGATCATCAGGAGACAGTTTTTGTTTTGTCTGGGTAAAAACCTCATTTACCAGCTCGTCGGTCCTGGTCTGCATACTGTGTTTCCTTCAAATAATCGGGCCAGCCACCTGGACCGGCCCACCCTTCAATTACTGCGGTGGAGGATCGACATAATGCCCATCCTCTTTTTCTACCCCGACATAAATTGGCACAACGCCTTGCGTGTATTCGTTTTCTTCATACACTTTGCAATAAGGGGGTAGTTCATTTTTTACATACTCCACCCGCTCGATGCGCACCGTATCATCATCGTTGTTCCATTTGCTCCAACCCTTGTCTACGATTTTTTTCTCGTAATAGGCTTTGTTCAGGCTGTTCAGAAACTTAGCATCGCAATTTCCCGCGCCTCTGGCAATGGCATTGATCAGCGCCGGTTTATGGTATTGCGTAAATTCCGGATTACTATCAGTAGGACATATGCTTAGAAAATCGCGCCGAGCCTCAAAAGTTTTGTCCGGGCGGGTGAATTTGATCGAAAAATAGCGGCGTAGATAGCCCTGGCATTCGCTTTCACCGCGCCCGGCTCCGCTGGCTAAACACAGTAATGCACCGCAAGAATCTTTCTCGTCACCGGACAGTTCTTGATCCGCATGAGCCGGAAATGAAAAAGCCGCCAAACTGGCGGCTATCGTGACCATCAGAGCAGGCAATTTATGCTTGCTTGTCTTTTTCAGCAGGAACATCATTTTTTTCTCCTAAATTAATAGCATCCAACTGCTCGTAAATACTGCGCTTGAAAATCAGAATCCGCTGTTTATTCATAATGAAAAACTTCTCTGACTGAGCCACTTCATCAAATGTCAAATTCTGTTCTGTCATGCTTCGGATATCCTTACCGAAAGTATCCTGGCTGCGGTCGGCAATCTCCACAACACCAAGAATTTGGCTTTTGTATTTTTTATAAATGGCCCGATCTTTAAAGGCATCAACCGTTTTATCAATCTGACCATGATGATTATTGAGCCAGACGACAACAGGGCATTTCAGCTCATCCAGGACAACGCTAAGGCCATATGTCGTATCTTTTAGGGCCTGACCGCCCTGCATGGGAACATGCATCACCATATTGATGCCCGAGTCCTTGAAAAAGGCAGGTACGTTGTTCTCTTGCAGATAGTCCATAAGCGGAACAAATGAAGATGCGCCATTATCAATAACGCCCTGACCGTCCAGCTCAATTAACTGATTCATCAACTGATCAAACTGGCTACCATCAATTTTCTTGTTTTCAGTAAGGATATTGATTGTTTGAACGCTCAGTCCCTGTATCTGCGAAAAGCTTTTGTTGACGGGATCGGTATCAAAGCAATGCACAGGGGCGCCAGAAGCATGCCCAAGATATTGCGCAACGATTGATGAAATAAATGTCTTACCTACCCCACCCTTGCCTTGCAAGACGAAATGTACTGTTTTCATGTATATCCTTTGATATAAAAAAACCGGCTATTTAGCCGGTGCGCATTACCAAAAACGCTTATGTCTATAGATTTCCCTCTGATCCTTGGCTACGTACAGCTCAAGGCGTGTGGTACTGTCATTGGCCTGGAAAATATCAAAAGTGCAATCATTGACTCTTTCAAAATGGATTTCCCAGGGGATAGATTTGTGATTTGTAGCCCGTATACGGAGCCACAAGGCCGCCCACTCTGTTCTATCAACATTACCTATTCCCCTTCTTTTGGGAGTCCAGACGATGGCTCCTTTTTTCAAATTGCGTGACAAAAAAGGGTCTATTTCGATAACAGAAGGCAGCGAAACCAGGTTATTGTTAAATGAACCTAACACCCTTTTCCAGGGTTCAAAACCGAACTGAATACCACCTATAAACTGCAATTCAAATTTTCTAGGTCGCCATTTGACAACGCCAAATTGCCTGTATTCGTCCCAATCAATCTGTTTCCGAGGGAGAGAAAACGGCGGTTTTTTTATGCTTTTAGATGGAGGACGAAGAAATTTTTCAGCCGCTAATACTTGCATATATCACCATAATGTTTTTATCGCTTCAGAATTTACCAAAGCGCACTTACTTGGTAAGTGGCTTATCTGCCGTACCTGTTCCGGCCTGTCAGGTCGATTACGTAGTTTCATCGGTTGGAGCCGATCATTTCTAACTGCGAATATTCACGTTCGCCGCGACCATTGCGTGTGCGCCATCGTCTTGCGCTTTTAGCCAGCTGGATTATTAATCTCAAGCCGCCATCTACTGATAGCTAATAGGGTTTCGAGTCAGGCCCCTGGCGAACCTGGACAGACCGGTCGGGCAAAGCGCCTGCCGGGCTGACTAATCACATCGACATGTGACCTATTTGATAAATTGTTAAAGAGCCAATGGCGTTAACCATTGACTCTAGTTTAGTTTATCTGAACACTTTTAGTAAAGCAATGCTGACCTAAATATTTAGTTTTACTTAACTTTTATTGCAACAAAATACTACAGGACAAGCCCGTAGCACTTTTACGAAGGGTTATTTATTGTTGTCGTCCTTAGAAACGTCAAGTCCGATCTGTTTTGCAGAGATCTGAATGACCGTTTCTAGCTTGATAAGATCTCGATCATCGATCTTTCTAACCTTGTCCAAAGAGAGTTCATGGAAAGGCCAATGCGCCTTTTCCAAGGCAGCACTTAATCCAGGCAAAAGCTCTCTGTAGCCAGTCACTTCTATTATCTTTAATAGTTGCGCAAAGCTCGGCTCATGAGCTCCAGATTCCCACATAGAGATATTGGCCTTGGACTTCCCCAAGTACTCTCCTAGCTTCTCCTGGCTCATATCTGCATGATGACGCGCAGAGCGGATCCATTCATTTAATTTCATCCCGTAAGTGTAAAGAAATACTAAAGTTTTAGTATCAAGAATTACTTTACACTTTATTGAAATAAATATTCAGATAATCTAAACTTAGTGTGTCCTTATCAAGTTGAAATTTATGAAAAAGAAAAACCCTCGTATCGAAGAATCATTAAATGCTGCGGCAAAAGCTGTAGGTAATCAAGCCAGGCTGGCCGAGCTATTGGATGTATCCAGCAGCGCCATTTGGCAATGGAAACAAAGCGAGGTCCCGCCTGAGCATTGCCCTGAGATAGAAAAACTGACTGGGATCCGCTGTGAAAACCTTAACTCAACCGTAGATTGGTCGTATCTGCGCGGAACAGAACCGAATAAATAGTTATTTAATTATTCAACTATTCAGTAAATTTTCCGCTTCTTTAAAATGCCTGGCCATCACAGTGCCAAGCCATTTAATAAAGCGCACTCACCCATATAGTAAGTGCTCTGCCGTATCTATTCCGTACTGTCAGGTCGGTTCTGTAAGCCAAAATAAATTGTCTTACCGCGAATATTCACGTTCGCCGCGACCATTGCGTGCACGCTATCGTCTTGCGCTGTTATGCCTGATTCGTACTAATGTAATTCCCTCCCTTTAGTACAAATCCCCTTGCTTTGAAGGACTGCTGGGATTCTGTTCAAGGCTCCCCGGCTGACGCCTCTCCATATCGCTGGAACGCAAAATATACCCGTTCCAGGGTCTGGTTTATCACCTCGACAGGTGATTATGTCTGCAACAGATTAAAGAGCGTTCTTATTAATTGAGAAATACTATCGTACCCTGTAATTTGTTGCAATATTTTTTTTAAAATATATAACTTCTATATAAATATTAAAAATAAAGACCGTCTAAAACGGCCTTTTATTGCATCTTCTTTTGCTTTTTAAAATGACTTTTGAGTTTTATTTTGAAAAATGCCTCGATTTCCTCTTTGTCTAAAGAGTCCATTTCACAGTACTGGCGAAACGTCATTGCTTTGAAAGGCCATAGATCCTGTTGTGGATCTGGAGGTAAATCAAACCATCCTGGTATATCCAGCCGCCCTTCTATCTGATCTATCTTAGCCTCGGAAATTAATTGCTTACCTGGTGTTCCTGGCTCTGCGACCAGGTGGCTAATTGTTCCGGGATGCAAATCAACCATTTGCGCGAATTTGTATTTAACCCCATTGGCATACTCGTCAATGAGCTTTAGAAGTTTCTGGCGACGGATTTCAAATTTATCCATAGGGAAGATCAGAAAAATGCGGAAAAAGCGCCTCACACCTCAGTAAAGGACGGTAGACAGGCAAATATTCCAGGGGTTGATAAAGAGAGCAACGCATAGTCGAGCCAGTAAAAAGCCACATGTTACAGAAAGTAAGATGAAAAGTGTTTAATTGTGATGGCTTTCACGCGAGACTGGCCATTAATATCGATTGTCATTTTATTTCATTTGAAATATAGGCTGATAGAAACAACAAAGGCGGCGCTGCTCTATGAAACAGACTGCCGCCTACCCTTAAAGTTAATTTAACCTAAAGTCCCGCTATATGGAAATTAGGACTTACTCAGGAGTTCATCCACATTGATATGATCCGGCACCCAGGATGGCTTTGACGGATCTACTGGTTTTCGGGGTTCGCTCGATGCATCAGCAGCTGGGACTGGCCGCTGCCGTTTGCTCATATTAGTTTGCTTTTTCTGCGGCTCGTTATCTGCATTTCTTTTGACGAAGCGGTGCAACGTCGATTGGTTCACAACAACGTCATTAAGCGCCAAAAATTCAAGAATTTTTCGCTCCGTAAAGCCCTCGTTTTTGAGCTTGATAATGGCCTCCCGAAAAGGCGTGAGCTGTGAATATTTAGCCGACCTCTCCGAAGCATTCATTTTGATAAATTCATCAACATGCATAGACCAAACCCCATTAATGCGCAGTATTTAAATTAAAAAGCATATATTATGCTATCACATTCAGTATTAATGCGTCAAAATGCGCTTAAATGCACTTAAATGCACAATATTCCCATGTGATGCTGAATAATTGTGCAATATTTCGCAAATATCGAACATAGAATATGCATATTATGCGCATAGCCTATACAGTATCGCGCCAGCCACTAACCACAAAAGCACCACTAAAGGACTAGATGCAGGATAGGGACTTTGCGTAAATGCAAGTTGTCCCGTTTTTTTTCGCGTGCGAAAAGGCTTGCTCGCACAAGCTGGTCTATCAGGAAGATGTGAAGGTTTAAAATAATTGGGCACTATATTAGGCTTAAAATGTGGCCCTGTAGCAGAAAACTGTATCCTTAAACCTTTACACCGACTTACGGCACAACGATGATAAAAACTATTTGGCTATCTTATGATTTGGGAGTCCAAGGTGATTACGAGGGGCTTTACCGATGGCTCGACAATAAAAAAGCCTCTGAATGCGGGGATAGTCTAGCTCACTGCAAAATTGATATTCCCGACGATCAGGTTGTACCCTCTTTTGTGGCTAAAGAACTAAAAAACAATGTCAAATTCACAAACAACGATCGAGTTTATTTGATCTGGCGACCAGAAGAGGATGCTTCAAGTTATATTAGGGGCAGATTCATAATCGGCAAGAGAAAAGGAGCGCCTTGGAAAGGGTATGGTGATCAAGAGCAGACACAGGACGATGAATAAATGGCAAAGACAGTGTTGGTTGATACCTGTTACTGGATCGGACTGTTCGACGAACGTGACCCGCTTCATAATTCTGCGTTAAAACTCGAACCGCAGCTTAGACCCCACACTCTATTGCTTCCTTGGCCTACTCTGTATGAATTCGTCAATACTCGCTTTACGAAAAATAAAAAAGGAGCTGCCCTTGAACATTTTAGAAAATACGTTGAGGGTGGAAAAGCTCAATTAGTCTGTGATCTCCCATATCGAAATAACTCGCTACAAATCGTCTTTGATAACCGGCGCGGCCATTACAGCCTCACGGACGTCATACTACGATCCCTTATGGAAGACGTAAACGTTCCAATTAATGCACTAGTGACATCAAACGATAACGATTTTCACGATGTGCGAGCAAAACGGAATATCGAACTATTAGTTATTTAAATTCGTGCTTTTATTCCCGGCGCGGTATTTGTGACAATCAAGATTTTCATAAGCAAAGCCCTTTGGTTTGGTAGATAATACTGTTTTTATATACAGTATTTTTAAGCCATGAAAACCTACCTTGACCTGCTTCCCCTGGTGGAAACCTCGGCCAGTGTTGGGCTGATTGTGTGCAAGACGCCGGCAGGCTTTCCGTCCCCTGCCCAGGATCTGGCCGTGAACCGGATCGACATTGGCGAGATCCTCGTCAAGAACCCTACCTCCACCTTTTACCTGTGCGTCAAAGGCCACTCGATGAAAGAGGCAGGCATTGAAGACGGCGATCATCTGATTGTCGATCGATCCCTGACAGCCAAGCACAACAGCATCGTTATTGCCGAAATCGACGGCGATGTGACAGTAAAACGGCTGCACAAGAAAAACGGTGTGATACGCCTCAAAGCCGCTAACCTCACCTACCCCGACATAGTGCCGGTTCCCGGCCAGGAATGGATGATTTGGGGCGTTGTTACGCACGTTATCAAGGATATGCTATGACCTATGGGCTGATTGACGGCAATTGCTTCTATTGCTCATGTGAGCGCGTGTTTAGGCCGTTCCTGAAAGGTAAAGCCCTTATCTCGCTGTCCAACAATGACGGCTGTGTCATCTCTCGGACGGACGAGGCCAAGGCAATGGGCATCAAAATGGGCCAGCCGTGGTTTGAGATCAAACACCTGGAAGAAAAGGGACTGATGGCACTTTCTTCCAATTTTGCGCTGTACGGCGACATGAGCGACCGCATGATGAGCGTTATCAGCCGATTTTCGCCCCGCCAGGAGATCTACAGCATAGACGAGAGCTTTGCTGATTTCTCCGGGATTACCGAGGATCTGAGCGCCTACAGCCAGAAAATCCGGGCTGCGGTCTTGCGCGAAACCGGGATTCCCACCTGTGTGGGCATCGGCGCCACCAAAACCCTGGCGAAACTGGCGAATCACATTGCCAAAAAGCAGCCGTCCTGGTCCGGGGTGTGTGACTTGACGCAGCTGGACCGATACCAGCTGGCCGACATTATGAAAAATATCGAAGTCGGTGAAGTCTGGGGCATCGGCAGGCGCATTGCCAAAAGGCTAAACGAGCTGGGCATTTATACGGTTTTTGACCTGGCCCGCATGAAACCCGAAGCAGCCAGAGCCGAATTTTCCATTGTGGTGGGTAAGACCGTGCAAGAGCTGCGCGGGATCTCGCGCATCGATCTGGAAGAAGTGGCCGACCCTAAAAAGCAGATAATCTCGTCACGTTCCTTTGGTTTGCCAATGACTGACCTGGCCGGGTTGCAAAGCGCCCTGTCTGAGTTTGTCGCCATCGCCTGCAACAAACTGCGCGGGCAAAATTCGGTGGCCGCCAGTATGCAGATATTCATTCGCACTAGCCCCTTTGACAAAGGCAAGCAGTATGGCAATAGCCGCCTGGTCACCCCGCCCTATCCGACAGCTGACAACCTGGTGTTTACCAAACATGCACTTAAGGCGCTTGACGCAATCTGGCGGCCAGGATTCAAATATAAAAAGGCGGGCGTCATGCTGATGGACATATCGCCTGCCGATGCGGTCCAGGGTGAGCTGTTTCCCGTGGAACCAGAGCATGGTAAGCGGGCGCAGCTGATGGTGGCCCTGGACGGCATCAATGCTCGATATGGCCGAGGATCCGTTAAAACAGGAAGTATCGGGTTTCACGACCGGGAGCATTGGTATATGCGCCAGGAGCGCAAGAGTCAGGGATATACAACGAACTGGGACGAAGTGCTGATAGCTAGAGCCTAATTACAGCCGTTTTAAGCGTTTTTTTATAAAACCCAAGGGTTGGTACGGGTTTGTTAGAAAAAACGTCTCACGCTACGGCTCCGCATGCCGCAGCCGCATTATTACACTTCCATTACCCCCTATTCTGCCAAACCGAAAGGGAAAGGGGGGCCGTTTGCGGGGGAAACCGTAGGTTTCCACAAAAGGGGTCGAGGCCGCGACCGAAGCGTTAGCGTAGGGAGGACAGGGGAACCGGCACGGTTCCCGCGGCCAGGGCCTTACGGTTTTCCTGGGATAGTCTAGCTTTGCTCAGTGTTGGGGTTAGGGTTAATAAATCCCGCTTTAGCGGGACATGAATTAAAAGGCTTTTATCCTCAAAGGGCGAAGGGAGCGTAGCGACCGAAGGGTTAGGCGGAAATCCGTTCAAATTTGGTACTTTTCCACAGAAAAATATCGAGCCTGTTCTTATTACTATTTATTAAAGCTTATTAAGGGTTTTGAAACCCGCATGAATAAAGGCTTACGAGGGAGTTTGTGCAGGTGAAATGCCGATAGTGTGCAGGTGAAATGCCGATAGTAGTTGCCTGATTGATCAAAAAATAAGCATATTGGATCTAATCTCTTGAATCTTGTTGCTACAGAGGTAGTTTGCAGCTAGAATGCCGATAAAGTGCAGGTGAAATGCCGATAGTTTCGTACTTTAGCTGCACTAAAGAAACGAGCCAAAAAGATGGTGGAACATCTCCTTGGCTCTAACCACAAACCCTTGTTAGAGAAGGATTTACGGCTATGGACGATTATAGCAATATGGGTAAGGAATACAGCCAATCTTTTTGGGAAGAAATCGAGCAGCTAGAAAATATAGGCATGGAAGAAGTTAGCCAGATTATTAGCGAGAATATGTCTGTTTCCCTTCCTGAAAAATTGCTTCTTAGAAGAATAAAAGCTCGGGATGATTCTATAAAAGGAGAAACGGAAAAAAAGCATCTGTTGCCGGAGCGGCACCAAGACGGTGACTTTTTTATTGCTGATGGTATCGATTTACCCTATGTCAGGGATGATATAGCGAGCATGGAGTACCCTATTTTCGCTTTAAAGGCTGGTGATACAAGAACCTTGCGGTTTGATCACAATAATGTCAAAACTGTGATTACAGCAAGTGCAGAATACGGCCGAGCAACTATTTTTGATAAAGATGTTTGGATTTACTGCGTTTCCAAGCTCATGCAGGCTAAGTTTAAAAATCTACCGATTAGCCGCAATATTCGGTTTTCAACCTATGACTTCCTTATTTCCACGAACCGACAAACAGGCGGGAGCCAGTACGAACAGTTTAAGCAAAGCCTGGAACGTCTTTCTGGCACTCGGATCTCAACAGAAATTGAAACTGGCGGTTTAAGACAGGCCGATTTTGTAGGGCTAATTGATAATGCCAGGGTGATAGAAGAAGACATTCAAGGTAGAACAGTAGCTGTTGAAATCACCCTTCCCAATTGGCTCTATCGCTCCGTTGAGCATAATGAAGTATTAGCAATCTCCAAGGATTATTTTCGGCTCCGAAAGCCCATCGACCGTAGAATTTATGAAATTGCCCGTAAACATTGCGGCAATAAGCCCGAGTGGAAAATATCACTTGAATTGCTTCACAAAAAAACTGGAATTACCGATGTTTTACGTAATTTCAGGGTCGCTATAAATTCCCTTGCCAAGGCTGATGTATTACCCGATTACCACGTCAAATTTGAAAAAGAGAGTGATAGCGTAATTTTCAGCAATAGAGACCCTGACATTGGTGCAAAGGTCATGCTCAAACGGGCGAACTTATTCAATTAAATAATTATTCAATAATATGATTATGTTGTTAATTAAGAACATAACTATATAGTTACTTTGTTATTTATTATAATAGTTATACTACTAGATGATTATTTAATTATATAATTGATTAATCGTATAGTTATTCAACTAAACCACGATATAGAGCGACCATGATAATTTCATTCCTTAATCAAAAGGGTGGCGTTGGTAAAACCACTCTAAGCATAAATGCAGCCTATGCATTAGCTGACCAAGGGTACAAGGTCATTCTGGCCGACAGTGACCCACAGCGTAGCTCAATGGCTTGGGCTAGCGTTAGAAACAACGCTAATAAGCCGTTATCTTTCAATGTGATTGGCATTGACTCTGGAAGCATGCGCGAAACCTTGACTCGCATGAAGCAACAAGATGGGTACGACTTCATCGTAATTGATGGTGCACCCAGAATGACCGACTTGGCAAGGGCAGCAATCATCATTAGTGATCTAGTCGTTATGCCAATGCAAGCGTCGGGCTTTGATCTATGGGCGACCGATGAACTTAAGTCGATGATTGAAGAAGCAAAAATTTATAAACCGGAAATCATCAATGCCGTGTTGCTAAACCGCGTTGTTCCAAATACGAATTTGGCAAAAGATGTTTTGGCCGATATGCAAGAAAATGGCTGGACCTTTTTCGATACGGTAATTGGCCAGCGACAAAACTTTGCAAACGCTGCCACCCAAGGGCTTACTGTTTTTGAAGTGCCCAACAGTAAAGCTGCTCAGGATGAAATCCTGTTTATGGTCGATGAAATTTTAAAATTGAAGGATTAATTAATGGCTATCCCAAAACCAGAGACGATACGTAAAACGAGCCTACAGCCATCCATTGATAAAGCTGCCCAAGATTGGATTGACCAGGGTAGGGAAGAAAAAAAACCGGTACCAACCGCTAAAGCACGTCAGACCACAACTATTATTCTTGATGCTGATTTACATACCAAGATTAAGGTTTATTGCGCTCAGCAAAAGGGGATGAAATTCAATAATTTTGTTGAAGAAGCACTAGAAGCATATTTGAAATCAAAACTTTAGATCATAACCATATAGCTATATTGTTAAATAATTATATAATTGAATAACAAAAGGAAAATGATGCGTCAAATTTCATTTTGGCTACTCGCCACCGCGAGCCTCAACTGCTATGCTTGGTCGGCAACATCTGATGACAAATGGCGCTCTGGTTGGGGGCAGGGGGTCTCAGAGCTTCAAGTTACACAAGGATCTGGTAACAAAATTGACGTAACATGCGCCTCTCCAACGGACTTACCCGGGGGCAGCACAGTGAAATTTACTGTGGCAGGAAATTCAGTTGAAAGCGGCGAAATCCTAACTATCTTTGATAATGAAAAACCAGAAACCTTTCAAACAAATTCACGTGGTTATATTGAGTCGAGTAGCCGCGCTTGGGCTTCAAATTTTACATATCTACTCGAAAAATTTAAAAAACATCGCAAAGTATATGTACGTTTCCCTGATGGTAATGAAGCAACATTTACATTGAAAGGGGCTTCAAAGGCTATCGTAGACAGTGATTGCAAGGCAGCTTTCTATTATTATTGACATTACGTTGACGTAAATTATCGTAATACCTCATAAGCAAATGCTCCGGGAGTCTCATAAGGATGAAGCAGGCTTTCTGCCAGGTCAGGAGCACCAGTAAGCCAAGCATCGTACTCATGCGCTGGCAGCACTAAGGGGGACCGATCATGAAGCGATTTAATTGGGGAATTCTGGCCAGGCTCGACAGTGAGCATAGAAAAAAAACCAGTGACTTCGCCTGTTTCTTTATCTATGGTGTCCTCGTAGATCCCGGCTGCACCAAAAGTAGGGCGGTCTGGCATAAAAATTCGGACCTTAGTTTTAACGCCACCGTTAATTTCTGGGACTTCGGGCCACTCAAACCATGCATTTAAAGGAATAACACAACGCCTTTCTGCAAATGCTTTTTTGAAATTTCTAGTTTTTGTTATTGACTCGGACATAGCATTTATAAGGTTTTTCTTTGTTAATTTTCCCGTCTTGCCAGGCCAATACCGAATGAAACCCCAATGCCTGAGCTGAACCTCATAGATACTCGTGCCAGTTGCCATGATAACTGGCGCTTCATTAGTCGGTCGAATGTCCAAATCGGGCTGAACTTCCGGCCATTGAACAAAATCAAACTCTTTACCTATAGGTCCAGTGAATTCGTATCGGCCACACATGATAACCTCAGATTATTAAAATTCAGTACTGTTTAAACTGTTGCCTCTGTACAGCATAGCAACATCATTTTTTAGAATATTCATGAGCAAAAAAACAATTAATAGTTTCGATGACCAGTTAATAGCTGCATGGGAAAAGAGTTCATTTGCATTGCGGGAAATGAAAAACGTGAATGCAATCACAGCACAACTTACTTCGCAGACTGATTTTACAACGCATATTAAAGAGATCCTTAGCTCTAAGCTACCCATGGCTGCCAATGTTGATAGGCTTATGCAGTCACACCCCGATTTATATTCGAAGCTTCAAGAGTTTGGAGACCCCGAGCATAAATTTGCAAAATATTATTTCGATCTCTTAGTTACCACCGGATTGAGACAAAGCAAAAGTCTAAAATCTTTCTATGATGCCTTACCAACATATAAACATGTTGATTTTATCGACAGTGTTCACGTCGATAATAATGGCGATGTATCCATCGGCAGTGATACGGTTTCTTTGACTAGTTTTGATAAAGAACTAGAGACACTTCCAAGCGCAGAGTCTGAAAGTAATCAAGAAGCGTACCAAAAATTTATAACATGGTTTAATACGCTAAGCAAAGGTGCGCAGTTCGTTCTTCTTTTAGTTATTCAATATTGGATGTCAGTTATTGCTAATGTAACAACCCCATTGCACAAGGACTGGGTATCTAAATTCATTGGCATAGACAATCGCGTTGCAAAAAAAGAAATCCTTAATGAAGTGCGAGAATTTTACCGTCCATTGGAAGTTGAAAATTATCGCTTTGTAAGTGCTTCAACCTTGAATGTTCGTGCTTCGAATAGTGATCGATCGGAAGTAATCGATATTTTGAATTTTGGTAAAAGCATTATTTTTATTGAGAAAAATAAAAGTTGGTCGCTGATTAAGTACGTCGATCCTGATGGTAATATTAAACAGGGTTGGGTATTTAGCAGATATTTACATAAACTAGTGAAGTAAGAGAAATTCTGTGTCCGCAAAATATTTTGAAGACGTTGTATATAACTCAACCATAATTTCTTTCGAACACTTAGAGCCATTCACATTCCAGTTTCAGAGTATTAAGGCGAACAGAACATTACGTGTACACGTGACCTTTACAAACCATTGTTTTACACGCGGTATTTATGAAGATGAACCTGCTGATAATGATCTTTTGTTTGACACGGATACAGCTCGACCGCGTGTTTTTTGCCCCATAAGATGGGAAAATTCAAAACGATTAAGAGGCATAATTGAAGAACAATTGAATCAACCTAGTACTAAGGTATTTGAAACAAACGCATCAAAAAATTGGGTATATTCAATAAAGATTGATAACCCAGCAGGGCCGTATCATTTATTCTTTTCCGTTTCTCGGACCAGCGGGGAAAAGAAAAAAATACAAGATCTTAATTTGGTTGTTGAAAGTGCGTATCATGAAAAGCCAGAAAAAGGCCCTCCAGTCACTTTGGGGAGAATGACGTTTTGGCTGGTATGTACGAATGTCTTTTTGAATCGTCCTACACATACCAAACGCTAAAAATAGAAAAAAAAGACCCGGACACCACTTGCGAACCGCCTTGCGCGATTACGGCTTTCGCCGCTGGGGAGCGTTCTATCTCATCCGGTTGGTCGCTCCGACTACAACCATAATATAGCATAATGTTGTAAAAAATGCAACACCACCTCTTATCCTAATAAACATGCCAGTGTCTTTTGAGTGTGCCTAAACGTCATAGCCCCGCAGAGCGGGCTTTTCCATATAAAGCATGATCTATTTGTCACTGACTTAGATTGAGGATCTATATGTCATTTCTTTCAAGACGAAGTAGTTAATAACTATAATTATTAACTATATGATTATTGTGCGAATAATCAGTTTTGCGTAAAATAGGAAGGCTATCGAACCGGCCAGTATATTTATACCCAGATGAAAATTAGCTAGGTTTTATTGCGCCTACCAGGAGTTCATCATGACCACGCAGCGCCATCCCTCGAATGGATCTCCGTTGGCTAAACAGCAGGGGGCATTGCCCGGCGAAGTAAGTGCCGTACCTACGGTGTTATCTGATGAAATAACACCGCAGTATTGGGTCAACGCCGAGACGGGGCGATACTATGCGGCACGCCTGGCGATGAATTTGTTTGGCCAGTGGGAGCTGGAGCAGGCCTGGGGCAGTCTATCGAGCCGACGAGGTCGACGGCGCTATGTTCCCCTGGCCTCTTTTGCGCAAGGCCAAGCCCAATTGCAGATCGTGGCCCAGCGGCGTCAGCAGCGCGGCTATACTTCAAAATAATATTAAATGAACATGTAATGAATATTCAAACACTATTCTTTCTCATTCAGGAATGTTGATGGCCAGCGTCAAAGAACTGCTGCCGGTGCGCAAGATCGGCCTGCACCACATTGCGTTTTACCGGGCCTTTTTTGAAAACACCCTCAATCTGGCCGATATTGCTGATCAGTATCTGGAGACAGGCCGTAATCTGGTCGATGCGCGCCATACCCTGATTCTGGTTCAGGATGCGCTACTGGTCATCGGCGCTCGCAAAGGCAAAACTCCTGAACAGCTGGCCCTCTTAAAACTGCCGGCCAGTGTGCGCAAAAGCGTCACCGAGACGCAAAAAATGCTCGATAGGCTACGGGGGATAAAAATGCACATCGCCGAACAGGTGCTTTCACTGGATCCGGCCGAGGCGGCAGCACCCATCTCATTTGAGGACTTTATTGCCACGTTTGACCCGGACAATGTGCTGGGACAAGAAGAGCAGTTGTCGTTTTATTATGCCGAAGTCGGCGGCAGTCTCAGCTCGGCCACCGAGGAGGCGACACGCGAAGACCGCGAACGCCTGTCCCTGGTACCTGAGCGCGAAGACGACAACCTGTCTGAGGCGCAAAAAGCGCTGCAGGCGCTGCATGTTAAAAATCTCGAACGGCGGCTGGCCATTATCAATGCCTTGGCCAGTGAATTGACCTCGAATCCCACATTGGATGATCCGGTGGCGGGATGGTTTCATCCCAAAGTAGCCAACAAATTGATTCGAGCCCAGCTCGATACGCTCGGAAAATTGGTGGATTTTGCGAACGAATACGGCTGGTGGTGGTTCAGACATGTAAAGGGGCTAGGACAAGTGACGGCGGTCAAATTGACCACCTGGTTAAGCCAACACGAGCATTTTTTTGAAAAGCAGATCTATCAGCATGTTCTCAAAAAGACCAACGTACTGCCCGGCATCCTCATAAAACGGGTAGATTCTCCCGCCTTGGCGCCAGTAGACCTGGCTGCCTCTACTGATTCAACCATCACTGTCGAGGGCAGCCATCAGATTGAGCCGCTCGAAGCATTACGCCTACCTGGTCAGCTCGATGGTCAGCAAGGCAGCAACCGTGCACCGCGGCAAAACAACCGATTGTCTGCCAACAATGATTATGAAGCCATTCATGAATGGCTGGCGCTCTATAAAACCCATACGTATCAGTCCTATCGTAAGGAGGCCGAACGGCTCTTGTTGTGGGGTTTGTTTAATATGCAAAAGCCGCTATCTTCATTGACAACGGCGGATCTGGTGCTCTTCCGAGACTTTTTATGCAATCCGCAACCGGCCAGCCTGTGGGTGGCGTGGCGTAAATATCCACGTACCCATGAAAAATGGCGGCCCTTTGTGAACCCCAATCCACCGCCTGATGAGGCAGCAGCCCTGAGTGTAGATCCGGGCCAGGCGGTCGAGATAAAGGGTTCGATGAGTCGGGAGAGTATTGCGCATACGCTGACAGTGCTGGGAGGATTGATGGAATTTTTAACGAGCCAACACTATCTGCTGTCCAACCCTTTTAAAGGGCTACCGAAACTGGCTTCAAATCGGAGTATGCGCGTCAATCACCGGATTAATCGGCGGCTGTGGCAACGGATTCAGGATCGGTTGGATCAGGTCCCGGTAGCCGATACGGTGGCGTATCGCACGGTGTTTGCGATTCGATTCTTTTATTTGACAGGCTTAAGGTTGTCCGAGTTGTGTGCGGTCAAGATGGGCGATTTCCATGTTCAGGAAAACGATGAAGGCAATCTGGCTTGGTTTTTGTCAATCAAGGGAAAAGGGGCACGGTTCCGAGACGTGTATCTGGTAAAACCTGCTTTGAATCTATTACAACAATATCTAGCAACTCTGAGACTAGAGTCAGACCCAAGGTTAAATGAGTTGGATCTACCACTCATTGGGTACAAAAAATGGAAAGACGAGGATCGGAAGCGGGAAGAGCGGGTCGCGAGATTCCCTATTTACCATACGGTGATATATGCGGATATTAAGCGGATCTTAGGAAAAATAGCCGAAGAGATTGAAATGAACGCGCCATTTGATGCGCAGGCTTTGAGAGAGATTACCCCGCATTGGTTGCGTCATACCTTTGCCTCGATGCTTGTGAAGACCACACCCCTGGCTCAGGTGAGAGACATGTTGGGACATGCTAGTATTCACACAACCAGTTTATATTTAGGCACCGAGAAAGAAGAAGGAGAGGGAGCAATGGAACGGGCCTTTGGTGCAAACTGAAACATCAGTTAAAGTAAGTATAAGTGCAATCGTATACTGACCCAGTGAAAATTGCACATGTGATAAGAGTAGAAATCACAGATGGGTATGATCATGGAAAACGAAATCAAACGCTAGACAGCCAAGTGCAAAAGCGCGCTAGTGCTGGACATCACTCAGGGTAAAACCACGGTAGCCGAAGCCAATCGCGCTTATGATCTATCGCCTCCCGAGGTGGATAACTGAGTGGGGATGCCAAACGGGGCATGGTAACGCCCTGTGAGCCCATCTGCCTGGATATCAAAGAGCAGTATGAGCGTCAGCTCAAACAGCTGCAAGAGGCATTTGGAGAAGCGATGCTGGAGCTTCGTGCTAGAAAAAAGCTGCAGTCCCTGTTGGACGAGGACGGCAACTGATCGAATCGATCCGACAAGGACTGAAAGCTGATGGATACACCGGTTCGATGCTTGATAACTGCATCGGGGGGCAGTAAAGTCAGCTGGAAAGACTGTAAGCCTACATCGCAGCCGGTGTATATCGCAGACCCGCTGCTGCCTGTGGCGCAAAAGCCTTTTCCAGCAATGACATTGTCTCCGGGCTTAGCTTAATCTGGCACGCAGCCATATTTTCATCAAGACGCGCTCCCGGAAGGCTAGCAAATTCCCTCGAAAGTGCGTTCCGGACTTGAGGCCGTTTATCTCGAAAAGCACAGAACTCGTGTTCATCCCCTGTTCTGGATGAACACGAGTTCTGACTTTCGCGCATTTTCCAGTGTCATCGGTACCGGGCGTACCCCCTGCAATGTATTAGTGGTTTTGAAGTGCCAGCATTCTTTCAAACTTCCCTGAAATTACCACTTCATTTCGCCAGTCACCACTTTTGCACTCAGTTCGAGTACGTTTTCCGAGCCCAAGTTGGGAAATTTATTCTTCATTACGGAGATTAACTCCGTTGAATTTTTCGCTTTAGCTGCTTCTGCTTGAAAAGTGCGGATATAGTTTGAGGTGAAATCCACTGAGCGTAAATCTTGCGGTGCACCGGGGATGAAATGCCCTGGTACTACAACTTCAGGACCCAGACCGCGGATGATATCTAAGGTCTTTAGCCAATTGACTTGCGCTTCAGGTGTGCGAGCATCGGCCATAAATAAGTGTCTTCCCCCATGAACTGGAATACCCCCCAAGACTGTTTTAATTGAAGGTAGCCACAGATAGCTACGATAGGGTTCAGGTCCGTCTAGATCCATAATTTTTATGGTTTGATCTTCCAGCATTAAAGTACTGCCTTGTACAGGCTCGGGGATTACGATGCGTTTAGGGCCATTAGCGCCTAATTTCGGTGCCCAGACTTTCAATTTTCCTTCATATGTTTCCTCAATCCGCGCAACGGTTTGTGGGGTGGCGAGGATTTGAGCATCGGGAAAGGCTTTCTGCAGCACATCCAGACCGAAATAATAGTCTGGATCACTATGGCTTATGTAAATGGTGACTAGTCGTTTACCGGAGTCTTTGACCAACTTGACCAATTTTTGTGCATCTGCCGCAGAGAACTGGGTATCTACCAGTATAGCGTCGCGCTTTCCCATGATTAACTCGGATGCGACCGGAAACATCGCTTGAGGCCCAGGGTTGAATACTTCAACCTGCAGGCTTTGTTCATGGAGTTGAGAACTCGTAGTTTGTTGAGTTGACGCTTTGGCAATTGTTGTCACTGCTCCAATCGCGTTTAAAGAGACACCAAGAAGGGTCATATAGAGAAAAGGGCGGAGAATGTTCATGCAAATTTCCTATGTGTAATTGAAATTGCTTGGGCTGACAAAACCAATTTAATTGACAGACATAATTGGGCGTCGTAGGGCTTATGATCTGTAAACGTCGAATCTTTCCATCAAAAAATAATACTCTCTATAGAGTTCATTTTTCTGATGAACCAGTAATATTCATATTAAGTTCCAAGATGTTTACGGAGCGCATCAATTACGAACTGCAAGTGAGCTTCAAGTGAATGTCCAGAAAGAGCACTCAAAAATAATAGTTATATTTGTCAAATATAGCGTTAAATTTAAATGTTATATTTATGAGCCGCAGAAGCGTAGCAGTGCATCTATACTCAAGAGATAAAACATATAACATTTTTGCGGCCAGGCACAACGCGATTCGTCGTCAATTCATACTTGAAGGATATAGATACCTAATAGGAGAGGCTGAAATCTGAAAACTAATTTCTGTTATTTCTACGCATATGCGATTTCACAGTTCGAACTGTTGCAGTTCGTCAGTGTTCATGTTCGAATCGATCTGTCCAATTAAATAAGAGCTGATATCCACTTCCTGTGGTGCCACCTGAACATTATCTGAAGATAACCAAGCATTGATCCATGGAATCGGATTTTTTCTGGATACTTCAAATGCAGGGGGGAGTCCGATTGCTCGCATCCGTAGGTTTGTAATGTATTCGACATATTGACAAAGGATGTCCTTATTAAGGCCGATCATGGAGCCATCTTTGAATAAGTAATCAGCCCATTCCTTTTCTTGCAAGGCAGCTTGTTTGAAAATATCGAAGCATTGTTCTTGAGTTTCCTGAGCAATTTCAACCATCTCTGGGTCATCTTCACCGCTACGCATAATGTTCAGAATGTGCTGGGTGCCAGTCAGGTGCAAGGATTCATCCCTAGCTATGAACTTGATGATTTTCGCATTACCTTCCATTAGCTCCCGTTCAGCAAAAGCAAATGAGCATGCAAAGCTAACATAAAATCTGATAGCTTCCAGGACATTTACTGCCATCAGGCATAGATAAAGTTTTTTCTTGAGCTCTCTCAAAGAAACGTAAATTTCCTTTCCATTAACTATGTGTTTTCCTGCTCCTAATAAATTGTATTGTTGGGATAGGTTAATTAGCTCATCGTAATACGATGCAATATCACTGGCTCTTTTGATGATGTGCTCATTATTAACGATATTATCAAACACTACAGAAGGATTATTTACGATATTGCGTATGATATGAGTATATGAGCGCGAATGAATAGTTTCGGAAAATGACCATGTTTCTATCCAGGTTTCCAACTCCGGTATTGAAACCAAAGGTAATAAAGCAACATTCGGACTGCGCCCTTGAATTGAATCGAGCAATGTCTGGTACTTCAAATTGCTGATAAATATGTGTCTCTCATGTTCAGGCAACTGCTGGTAGTCTATCCGATCTTGCGATATATCAACTTCTTCTGGCCTCCAAAAAAAAGACAACTGCTTTTCAATCAATTTTTCGAATACATCATATTTTTGTTGATCGTAACGAGCAATATTTACCGGCTGGCCAAAAAACATTGGTTCATTGAGTTGATTATTCGGTTTTTGACTAAAAGTACTGTATGCCATCATTTTCCTTACTTAAACGCTCAAGCTTCTTAAACATAAATATATACTATATATAGTGATTTTAATAAATAAAACACAATATATAGTACATAAGAAAATATGGCAATATATATCCTCAAGAGAATATTTAATAAATCTTCCCGCACGGCGTTGAGTTGATGGTAGAGTCTTTGTGGTAAAAAGCTATTATCGGCTTCGTCTTGCAAAATAATGGCTAAAAATGCACCAGGCATCTACACTTTAATGTCACTAAGGTTACTGGATTTCATAATACGAACGTCTCGGCCCATTACATTTGCAATCCCCGCTTTGCATACCTCTTTTCGGTAAAAGTTGCGGTTTGCGCATTGGAAGCTATCGGCAAAATAACGCTGAACCCCGAGATAAACAATATTAGTTTTTTCATTTTCCCCTCTAAAAATCATGATCTTAAAAAAACATAACTAAATATTACAATTTAAGAGGTTACCCCGTTTATATTGTCTTTTTCAGCATATACAGGGGTTCAAAGTGTGTGGTCGTTACGAATTAATAAATCCAAAGAGTCAAGTATTTGATTTTTTACGATGCCTCAAGTTCAGCCTGGCTTAGCCATACTGCCGGCCAGAATTACTTTGTACCTTGGTCAGCTAATGCATAGGCTACATTTATGCTTAGAGTGGGTTTACCAACGCCACCCTTTTGGCCCATCAACATGTAGCGTTGCTCTTTAATCTGTCCACAAGTAAAGCTGCGGATGAAGAAATCTCTCGTGTGGAGTTGGTTGCAATCAGTAGTCGTCTATTTGCCCATCGGTCAGTAATTGGAATAGCCTTTACATTCCAAGCCTGTAATCGGCGCGCGCAAACACCAAGTGGCAAAACGCCAATGCCCATATTTGCAGCAATCATTTCACACATAGCATCAAAACTTCGTACCTGAATTTTAAGCCGTAGTGCGATGCCTTCTTTCTTTGATGCGTTGGAAATGGTATCCAATAACGAGCTGCCTCGGTTCAGACCAATAAAATCATACTCAAGGCAGGTTCTAAAGTCCACACGATCACGTTCTGCAAGCGGATGGTTATTCGGCGTCAATATTACCAGCTGATCTGCGCGATACGGAGCCACTTGCAGCCCGTGGCATGGCAACCCGGCCGCAAAAATGCCAATGTCAGCAACGCCATCAACAACTGCTCTGATGATATCGCCTGACAGTTGTTCCTCAACCTCCACGTGAATATCGGGAAATTGCTCAAGGAAGGCAAATAAAGCTGTTGGGAGAAACTCTACCAGAGCAGACATGTTTGCCCAAAGACGAACATGGCCACGAGCCCCCTTGGAGTACTCATGCAGTTCATCACTGAACAATTCAAACCCCTGAGTAAGTCGCAAGGCATGCTGGAGAGCGACATGGCCCGCCGGCGTCAGTATAACTCCCTGTGACGTTCGCTCAAGCAAAGTAGCATTCGAAGCTAATTCAAAATCGGATATCCGCCGACTGGCTGCAGAAAGAGCCAGATGGCAACGCTTTGCTCCCTTGGTAATGCTGCCAGCGTGCGCAACTTCACAGAATAACCTCAAGGTCGTAAAATCTACTCGTGCGGGATTGATAAACAGATCGGGCATGCGTTTATTATAAGCAGTTGAAGTCTTGTCTTCGCGAATTGGGAAGGGTGGATATCAAATTCGCAATTCACTCAGAGAGAGGATATCCCTTATATTTTACTCTTCGCCAATTTGCAAGAGATACCGAGATATTTATGATTGATTACCTAGACCACCTTGTACTCACCACATCGAACAAAGACACTTGTATTTATTTTTATACCAATGTCCTAGGCATGACGCTGGAAACGTTTGGAGAGGGGCGAAAAGCGTTCAAGTTTGGAGGACAAAAGATTAATTTACATATAAAAGGACACGAATTTGAGCCGAAAGCGCATTTACCCGTACCAGGATCACTGGATCTGTGCTTTATCACTACAAAATCCTTAAACGAGGCTATAGAGCATATTCTGAAATGCAATTGGGAAATTGAATCCGGGCCGATAACCCGTACTGGAGCCAATTTTCCTATTCGTTCTATCTATCTACGGGACCCGGACTTGAATTTGATCGAGATTTCAGAAAAATTGATAAGTTAAACTAAGGAGACACAACTAATGATCCGTATGGGAGTGAGTGTCCAATCGAGTATAGCGCTGCGGCATTAAGCAAATGGTTTATTCATGGATTTTAAGTAAAATTCAATTGTGTGAACTTAAATCCAGCTTTGCTAATTTCATGAGAAATATATGCAGTACGGTGAACAGTTTAATTGTTTGACGCATTTGTTAGGTTTGGTTTTAGCGCTGTTTGGCGCAGTTTGGCTTCTGAGCGTCGTGTCGTCTGGGGGTAGTGCTGCTCAATTAGTGGGCGCTGCAGTCTTTTTTATTGCAACCGTTTTGCTCTACTTATTGTCGTTCGGCTTTCATGCTAGCCGGGAGCCCTCTAAAAAATACTGGCAAAAGTTTGATCATTGCTCCATATTTATCATGATCGCTGGAACGGTGACGCCCTTTGTTTTGAAAACAGAGATGAACAGGCGACGCATGTACCAATGTTCGCAGTCGTGAAACCCGACTGATCTGTGCCGTATCTGGGCTGGTCGCGATAACTGGGCACGTTGGCCTTGGTGATAGATTGCCACACCCCGAGAGCTGTTAGCTGGCATCTGTCTCGCAGCGGCAAGGCCATGACTGCCAGCGGTGCGCTGGAGCATGCGCTGATCGCTCGGTTTGGTACGCTGGGGCGTGTGCCCGTGCCGTTCCTGCTTAGATCCGATAACGGCCTGGTATTCACAAGCCTCCGCGACACAGCTTTGGTTCACAGCTACGGGCTTCGACAGAAGTGTATTACGCCACATTGCCCTCAGCAAAATGGCATAGTGGAACGAGTGATTTTAACCCTCAAAGAGCAATGCGCCCATGGCCATCGCTTCGAAACGCTGTAGCATGTCAGTCGTGTTATCGGCGAATGGAAACGCTTTTACAATCACCGACGCTCACACAAGGCTTTGAACATGAGAACCACTGCAGCCGCATTTGCATTAGCCGCTTAAGTTGAGCAGAAAATGCTGGGTCATTACAATCGCTTGTCCAGGTTTCTATTGGTAAAATCCAATACATGATCTATATGTTTCGCATATCAATGACTAACTCTATTTCGGCAATCAGATGAATCAAACGTTACTTTAACTCCATTGTGTCGGATGACAATGGTATATACGAGTGAGTTTATATGGACACTTGATATTTATAAAAACATAATACTGTTTTTTGAAGGCATATTACTATCCAGCCATTAACTATTTTCTTCAAGGTATTTTTTTAGAAATTCAATAAACGCCCGCTCGATTGGAGCCAATTCAAGTCCCGTTCGACTGCTATACAATGAAAAAATCCACAATGGTAAAATTTGATTGCATGAAGTCAACATTTTTTGATTTAGTTGGTATTTATCTGCCAGTTTTTTAGGCAATATGGCAATACCCAAATTATTAGTCACGAGCTTTGAAAGCAATTCTAAGCAGCTTACTTCAAATTCCACCCGTCTATGGATACCTTCTTTTCTAAAAATTGCGTCAACATGTTCTCTAATACTCCACCCCTTAGGAAAATCAATAAAAACATCCTGACTCAATTTTTTTATATCGATAAGGTTTTTTTCAGAGGTAGCCAATTGATGATGACCTGGTACCATAACAACAAATGGCGTTGCTTCTAGCTGTAGTAGTTTTCTATATTTAGCAGTTCGCGGGGAAGTTGATATAAAGGACAAATCTATACTATGTGCTTTTAAACTTCTTTCCGACGAGAGAAAGTTTCCATCTAGCAGATTAATTCTAAACTGTGGATTTTTTTCAGTAAATTTAGATATTATTTTGGGAAGATCGAGACAATGAGTAATCAAAGTCTCAGTTCCAATCGAAATAATTTCATCTGTTTTGTTCTCTATGGATGAAATTATTGTTTTCGCCTTTTGTATTGAATTGAGTATTTCATAAGCAGCTGGTAAGAATTGCTTTCCCGAATCGCTCAATGCCACTTTTCTCGTATTTCGAATAAACAATTCCGTACCAAACTCGTCTTCAAGAGATCGAAGCGCCATAGAAACGCCTGACTGAACAATATTTTCGCGCTTAGCCGCTTTACTAAAACTTTCTTCTTCGGCCGCAGCAATAAATAGACGAATTTGTCTTATTTCCATGTGCAACTTCCTTCGTACTTGTCAAGGCTTGGACGTTTCATTTATTCTTCTACAAACTTTTTAAGTTATATGTAACATTCCAAATGTTTAATATATAAACCATAAGCGACCAGTTATTTTTATACGCATATGAGTTGATAATTATTATGGGCTCTTAATTCTAAACATGGTAGTACATCAATGCATCTTGAGTTCTACGTTAACTTGCTCCGAGGAGCCTGTTGATACTAAAATCATTAGCGGATGAGCTGTACAATATCCTCGGCGGCGTTCTCCGAGGCAACAATGATATTGACCACTCCATTACTGAGAGTGTCATTAATCTTGACAGCCCCCCGAACTTTATTATTCAAAACCAACAACAACATACGTCCCTTATTGTTGGCAGTTGCACTAGCAAGTTTGTTCGCTCCATTTTGATTTAATCTAAAACTCACAAACGACGTTCCATTTGTCGTTTTTTGCACAGCCATCTGAGTCAAATCGTTACGTACCAATACAGCTCTTGGCAAGTAATAAACAGTTTTATTTCCTAATTTTAATGTTGGCAAATTTGCAACTGGTCGGGTTTGCGCCAAGACAAAGCTAACGCTTGATTGTACAGGCTGGTTCATGGAGGAACTTGGGGCGGCTGGTGGCATGCGCTTTTGGGCAGGAAACTGTTGACAGCCAGCCAGGAAAATGAGGATTCCAAGCACAGCAATTAGTGTTTTTTCTTTTAACATTTTCTCTTCCATATATTTTAGTTGGGGAATGGGCATTGAATAACTGAGCCACTAATAAAAGAAAGCGCTACATTCATTGTAATTTCGAATAGTTTGCAGCCATATAGGCGGTTATCGAACCAACGCATGTAATAGGGCCAAGTCGAAAACACGCTTGAGTATTAACTTAAAATGAGCAGAGCACATTTCTGCAGTATGCATGCTAGTAACACACTTAGAACTGGCCATACTCTGCTCATAGAACGTAAGAATCTTGTTTATTGAGCCATCGTATCCGCACCCAGACGCTTAACCCCCACAGTTACACGTCGGTTCGGTTCGAAACAAGCAATTAGGGACTCTCTAGGCATGCTTCGGTCGCATTGCGCAAATTCAGATGTAGGACCAGCACCGCTCGCCTCCATCAAGTCCATAGGGACTCCCAGCGAGCCCAGGTATTGCATTACTGTATGTGCACGTCTTGCAGACAGTCTTTGATTGTAGATTACACCGCCTAGTGGATCGGTGTAACCTACAATGTCGATGGATCTGATGTTATCATTTTGTGCAAGCTCTTTAGCCAGATTCTGCAATTTTTCTATGCCTTTCGGCTTCAAATCGCGTACTCCTGATTTGTCAAAATCAAACAGTCCGTCAGCCTCTAGATTAAATTGTTGCACCTTCGCTGGCTTGTCAAGCGAGCACAATTCATTAGGCTCGCCTACAGGGCGCATGAAAAAACTCTGCGCTACATAATGCTTGTCAAATAACACTTTAAATTGACAAGTTACCACCTCATTCTTGCCATTGCTCATCCTATGAAAATGAAACAGATAGTCCCACTCGCGTACGCCAAAGAGCCCTTCCTGAAAGTGCGGTCTGCCCAGAAGATAATAAAGCTGATCCTTGGTCATCCCTGCCTTAACTGTGCGTAAAGATTCAATATTCGGGAATGTGCCTTGGTCATTGTTAAATGTGACCTTATCTGGATTAGGAAAGATAGGTTCTTCCGTGGTACCTTCTCCGCTGACCTGACTTAACGTTGAGGAGCATCCGCCTATAAGCAATGCTGCGGTAAGCATCGCAACACCAATCAATTTCTTATTCATTAAAGAATTCATATTTATCCAAAATTACTAATCTGCATAATCTCACGCCCTGCATTCCCAGGGCGTGAGTCGATTCACTGTTTTACCACTGATAACCGACGCCAACTGCTGCCCCAAAGTCTCCTCGGGAAGAGCTATTCGCAGACCCCTTGAGGACCCATTTTCCATTATCGGAAATAGTAGATAATCCCACGGCAACACCGCTTTGGCCTCTCCATGTCGCTCCACCCACGCTAAACATGCTTTTTCCAGGTAGATAGGCTTGTGGTAAAGTTGCTGTCGCCATAGCAGCAGCAACTCCACCACTCAAGCGATCATCCAGTTTTCGGACATCATTTTTGACGCCTGCTATCTGATTGTTCATATTACTTTCAAGCTGTTTGACTTGTTCTACGTTGACCGCATCAGTGCCATTAGTTCCAGCAGCCACGTTCGTGATCTTGTTGCCACCCATGTTCAGGGTGTCACCCGCATTCATCGTGATGCCTTCATTATTGATGACAGGACCATCATTAATCGTCAGACTATCTGCCGTCAGATCCGGGGTTGTCGCTACGGTGATGTTTGTGCCATCACGTGTCAGCTCAATGTTCTGACCATCCAGGAATTGAACCGTCGCGCCTGGCGTAACATTAGTGATGGCATCACCATTGGTCTGGACGTTCCAGCCCGCGTTCGCAACACTGTTCACCGCATTGAGCTGAGACA